>JAJZMY010000005.1:49798-54233 GCA_021848125.1 Microcaldota archaeon | reverse complement strand
AGAAAAAACAAAATACAAGCATTCCAAAACAAGAAGAGGCTGAAAAAACTATTGATAAACTATTAAATAATGCAAATATTGTTGATTATCTTATTAAAAATGTTAGCAAAAGAACGCCAGAGGTACTGAGTATGCTTATTAATCCAACAAGTGATGAACAAATAGCATTCAAGCTGGATATGAAAATAAATTCAATAAGAAGAATCCTTAACCTTTTACAAGGTTATGGCTTAACAAAATATTATGTTGAAAAAAATATTAATGGCTGGCTATCTTTCGCATGGTATATAAATATAAATAAAATTGATTCTTTTCTTGAATATGTAAACCAGGGATCAAAAAATATTTTAAAAGAAGAATGCAATGATTATTTTATATGTAATAAATGCTATAAAAATAATAATTTGATATTGACATTTAGTGAGGCTTTTGAAGTCAGTTTTAAATGCAGCAATTGCGGAAAGCAGTATGAAAGAATAGATAAAGAGCACACGCAGAAATTAATTAATGAAGAAAAATAAAGGTTTATAAATTTTTATATTATATTTTAATTATGAAATTACTTGTTGTTAATAACTTGACAGTAGAACTGCCTAAACTAGATAAGGCACTTGCAGATTACTCTTATGATATGATTGAGTCAAGTGAAATTAATAATTCAATCTTTAAAAAATATGATAAGATAATTCTTTCAGGCGGTCATATATTTAATGTGCTTCATCCTAATAAAACATTTCAAAATGAAGCAAAAATAATAATGGAATTCAAAAAGCCTTTGCTTGGAATCTGCCTTGGCTTCCAATTAATATGTAAAATTTATGGCGCACATGTAGAACAATTAAAGGAATATGAATACGGCCTGCTTAAAATTAATAAAATTAAAAAAGATATTATACTGCAGGATATGCCTAATTCATTTTATGTTTTTGAGAGCCATCATAATAGTGTAAAAGGTATTGAGAAAAAATTAATTCCTCTTGCAGTTTCCAAACAAGGCATTGAAATTGTAAGACATGTTTCTAAACCAATATGGGGCACACAATTTCATCCTGAACATTTTGGAAAGAAAAGCATTGGCAGGAAATTAATCAATAATTTTATTGATTTTGGCAAATTACCTTTATAAATTACTGAATTTTAAATTAACTGAGTTTAATTCAGTATAATTTAGCAAAATTTATGGCATGTTTTGCAGCACCATCAAGCTGCATATTTGGTCGTTTGTTAAAATATATTTTGTAAACAAAGCATAAAATAATTTAGCGTGTATTTTTTAAGATTTGTTGCTCATTATATTTTATTGAAATTGTTTGAGAATTTAAGATTTTCAACAGCACCATACCTATTTTATCAAAACTTATATAATTTTAATTTATCTTATTTCATAATAATTTATTAATAGTCTATTTTGCTGTTATTCGAAAGCGAGGTAGGGTAGTTAGGAGTGCCCGCTGGGCTCATAACCCAGAGATCAATGGTTCAAATCCATTCCTCGCTATTTTTAATTATCTTCTTATTTTTGTGACATAGGATTTTTATTAGTTTTATCTAAAAAGGATAAGCATCTGTTAAAATTTTTAATTAAGTTTAAATAGTTTAAAATTAAACTAAATAACTATTTAATAATTAAGTACAAATTAATAATGCAGATACAATGCCAGAAAAATTTTTAAAAAAACAATTTAATCCAAAATCAATTGCTCTTGCTGTTGTGCTTGTTGGAGTATTAATGGCCGCAATAGACGCCACAATAGTTATTCTTGCAATGCCTACAATTGACTTTCATTTAAATACCTCTTATCTTAATTCTATTTGGATTATTCTTGGATATATTCTTGTGCTTGCTGTTCTTTCTTCGCAAGTTGGAAGGATAGGCGATAGATACGGACGGGCAAAACTCTATAAATATGGTTTAATAATTTTTACAATAGGCTCGGGATTGTGTGGTTTTGCGCCAAATATTAATTTTCTTATTGGCTCTAGAATTTTGCAGGCATTGGGTGGGGTATTAATTGGCACATTAAGCAGCGCAGTAATTGCAGATCATTTTGAACCACATGAAAGAGGAAGGGCATTTGGATATACTGCAATTGGATGGAATTTTGGTGCAATATTAGGCATCTTTCTTGGCGGTTTTCTTACTACAATAAATTGGAGATTAATATTTTTTATTAATATTCCAATAGGAATAATTCTTATTTTATTTGCAATATTTAAATTACATGATGTTGTAAAACTTAAAAAAGAACCAATAGATTTTGTTGGTTCAATAATATTAGGAATAGGACTTGTAATACTTACTCTTTCTGCTGTATTTTCAATGTTTGAAGGAATAACATACCATGAAATACTGTTGTTTTTGGTTTCCTTGATATTCTTTATTTTATTTATTTTATGGGAAAAACGGACTAAATTTCCAATAATAGACTTTATTTTATTTAAACAAAAAATCTTTTCATTTTCAATACTTGCTTCAATGCTTCAAGCCATTGCTTCTTTTGCAGTATTATTTATTCTTATATTATATTTACAAGGAGTGAGAGGGCTTAATCCTTTTGTTTCTAGTATGTATCTTCTTCCTGGTTATTTTTTGGGTGCATTCGTTGCTCCGGCAATGGGCAGGCTTTCTGATAAAATAGGGGCAAGGATCCCTGCTACATTAGGGTTAATAAGCATTGTTATTGGTTATCTGGCTTATTCTTTGTTTTTGGGTTATTCTACACCTCTTTATTATGTTGCAATTATAACTATATTAACAGGGATGGGCAGTGCAATGTTTTATCCCGCTAACAATAGCGCAATAATGGCAAACGCTCCAAAAGACCATTATGCGATGGCATCGGGATTAAATAGAATGCTTGGGAATGTTGGAATGGTAATTAGTTTTGTTCTTGCTTTAACTGTTATAGCAGGATCTATTTCTAGATCAACTGCATTTGCGATATTTTCAGGAAATACAATATCTCTTTCAATTACACAAAGTATTAATTTTATAAAAGGTATGGACAGTGCATTTTTTGCTTCTATTATTGTATTAATACTTGCTATAGTGTTATCTTATATTAGAGGCAAAGAAGATAGAAAAAACATTAAAAATTAATACATAGTTGATATATATAACACTTTAATACTCTTACAGCTTCTAGGACAGAATCTCTATTAATTTTCTACTTTTTGAATAGCATGTTGTTGAAAAGCATACTTTTTTCGCAACAATTTTAAAGTGTTATGAATGCAATATTATTAATAAAAAGAAATATTTAAATAATTAAAGTAGCGAAGTTAGGATAGGCTTAATATAAATGATGAACTTATCGCAAACAATTTGCTGAGGATATAAACTATAAAAAATGTAACAAAAAACTAAAATACTAAAATAAAGATGCGATAAAATGAATAAAATAAATAAAAATTTATGCAAGTTTGCATTAAATCTTATCCAATTTAAAAGAGGTGAGGCAAGAAGTAGCACACCCTCTATTAAGCAGATATTAAAAAAATATAAACGAGAGAATATTATTGATAATGAAAAAGATCTTAAAATTCTAAATCGTTATGCTGCGACAGGCATGGTTTCATTTAATATCAAAATTATTAAAAACCATACAGAACCTACAGCAAAATTAACAGACACTGGAAGATGGTTTATTACACAGCTTGATTAATTAGACCTTGCAATGATATTAGTATTATAATATGCTGCACCTCATTTAAGCTGCTGCCAATTTAAATTTTAACTCTACAAAACAGGAAGTCCCCTCCCGTGAGGAAGTGGTAGTTCACTATCTTAACTTTGACAAAGTTCACACTAATTCTTTGCATTGTCTTATATAATGATCTTTCTGATGTTTTATACAGTTAATCCAAGAACTAAATAAATATTAAACATATACAACATTTACATCAAGTTGACACTTATTATAATTCAATGTTTGGTAGAACTTGAGTTATATAGAAAATCTCAAATATCCTGAAATCAGGAACTTTGTCGTTACTGTGTAAATTTTAAAGTGTTATAATATATAGGGGGTACAATTCCACTATTCATATTATATTTTATATTATTATATATACTAAAAAAATAAACTTTTATATATTTAAATTAGTAAAAATATTAATACAATAAAAATAATAGAGGAAGTGTAGGGTATTATTTATGGATTCTTTTAACATATCTTATGAAACAATATGGCAAATATACTATAAAGAGAAACAAACAAATGAATTGCAATTATTACCAAAAACATTTTATGAAGATATAGATGAATTTATAAAAACTTTTGAAAAAAATCAAAATAATATTGAAAATATAGATATCAAACAAAATATATCTTCTTTAGTAACAAAGATTTTTGAAAAAAGAAAACAAAAAATATTAATATATTCTGCATATAATAAATCTCTTCCACAGCCTATTCCAGATCCAGAATCAAAT
>JAJZMY010000005.1:0-49788 GCA_021848125.1 Microcaldota archaeon | reverse complement strand
GATCTTATAATAAAATTTATGAACTTAAAAAAATATATGTCTTAGATGTTCCTGAACAAAATCAAAAAATACAATTAAAAATTATAGCAGAGCTGCCAGAAATAATTTTACCTTCTGGCCAAAAATTAGGGCCTCTAAACAAAAATGAAATAATTAAAATAAATTCATCTGAAAGCGAAGATATAAATTATTTGATAAACAATTCAATATGTATAAAAATTTAATTTTTAATAAATTAAAATAAATTAATAAAATCTCTAAACATTCTAATAATTGGTTTTATGAAAATTACAAAACAAATCAAAGTCTATTGTCCAAAGTGCAACAAACATACATTACATAAAGTAAAATTATATACTAAAAAACAAGACAGCGGTTTAAATATGGGAAATAGAAGAAGAAAGAGAAAATTAAAAGGATATACTGGAAAAGTAAAAGGCCAGGCAACAGTCAAAAAAGTAGCAAAAAGGCAGAAAATGATTTTAGAATGTTTAGACTGCAAGTTTAATGTTGAAAGAGTATTTGATTATAGAACAAAAAAGAAATTAGAATTTAAATCCTAATTTATTTTTAACGCTATTTAAACTTTATTTTTTATTAACATTCTTATTTTGATAAAATGATTAATATTAAAAAAATCCCATATTTAAAAGATCTTGTAATTGCAGAAGTAGTAAAAATAACTAATTTTGGCGCTTATTGCAAATTAATTGAATACAATAATGCTGATGCTTTTTTACCAATAAAAGAAGTTTCATCAGGCTGGATAAAGAACATCCATGTTTTTATTCATAATAATCAGAAAATTGTATGTCGTGTAATTTATTTTGATAAAGAAAGAAACACTATTGATATTTCTATTAAAAAAGTAACGCCAAAAGAATCAAAGGAAAAGATAAAAGAATATAATTTAGAAAGGAGATTAGAAAATTTATTTATTCAGGCAATAAACAAGTCCCAGGAACAATCAAAAAAAGCAGAACTAATAAACACTTGTTTTTCTGAGTTTAATTCATTTATAAATTTAATATACAATGCAACAAATAACACCAAAGAATTTAAATCTTCATTATTGCCCAAAAAATTAAAAGACAACCTAATAAAAATAATAGAGGCAAATAAAAAAGAAAAAATATATACTGTTTCATATATTCTCACACTGATGACCTATAATACAATTTCAGGAATTTCCGAATTAAATTCTATTCTAATGTCCTTGAAAAATCAAGACATTGATGTTTCATATATAAGCGCACCAAAATATCGTTTGGTTTCTTTATCAAAAATAAATTATTTTGAAGCAGAAGAAAAAATAAAACATGCAGCAGAACTTGTCAAACAAATGTTAAAAAAAGGAGAATTTAGTATTGAAAAAGAAAAATTAAAAAAACAAAAAGAAAATATAATTGATGAATTAAATGTTTGATTTTAATAAAACAATAATTGTAACAAATAAAAAATATAAGCAGATACCAGTAAAAAATCCAATACTTATTGCAGGTTTACCTGGTTTAGGAAATGTTGGAGTAATAATTGCAGATCTTTTAATCCAACAGTTTAAAGGTATAAAAATAGCCTCAGTTTATTCAAATCATTTTCCTCACCAGGCCATTATGCTAAAAAATGGCACAGTACGTCTGCTGAATAATAGATTTTATCTGATTAAATCTTTTAACAAAAGTCAAGATCTTATTGTATTAACAGGAGACACTCAAGCAATAACACCAGAAGGGCAATATGAGGTAAATTCAAAAATCCTAGATTATTTTAAAAATAAACTAAAAGGCAGGTTTATTTTTACTATTGGCGGATATATTAATACCCAAGAAAATATAACAATTCCAAGAGTTTTTGGTAATGTAACAAATAAAAAATTAATTGATAAATTTAAAAAATATAATATTATTTTTAAGGAATCCCAAGGCACTATTTTTGGGTCATTGGGTTTGCTGATGGCGTTTGCAAAAATGCAGAATATTAATGGTTTATGTTTAATGGGTGAAACACAAAATCCTGAATTTGATCCTGCCTCTGTAAAAGCAGTTGCAAGCGTTCTAAATAAAATTTTTAATATTAATATAAACACAAAAGAGCTAGATAAAATGATAAAATTAACAAACTCTCAAATCAATGAACTGCCAATGCCTCAATTTTCAGAGGCCTCTGACTCTGCGCCCACACCGTCTTATATAAGATAATGCTGGTGCTTATGAAAAATAAAATTAATTTTTTAACTTTAAATTTTAAAGGATTGCTTGTTGCATTATTTATTGCCGTGCTGCTATTTTATTTTGGAGGGCCTAAATATGGCCTTTTATTTGTTTTATCTATGCTTATCTTTCTATTTCTTTCAGGTATTGTCACTAATATTGAAAAAGTTTACAAAAAAAATATCAATTTATATGAGCCAACAAGAGGCGTAAAAAATGTTTTATCAAATGGCCTACCAACATTAATAATGGCATTTTTGTTTTTTATTTTTAAGTTGCAAAATTTATCTGAATATAAATTTTTTGCATTTATTGGATTTGTATGTGTTGTTTCTGCAATAACTGCAGACAAATTTAGTAGTGAACTTGGGGTTCTTGATGGTCAGCCAAGAATGATTTTTGGTTTTAAAAAAGTCAAAAAAGGCGTTTCAGGAGGAATAACCCCTCTTGGCCTCTTGTCAGGATTATTTGCATCTTTATTAATAGCAACATTTTATTTAATTTATTTTTATTTTATGCCATTTGGTTATCTTACAAACTTTAGTCAATTGATTTTGTTGTTTTTTATTATATTTATTTCAGGTTTTATTGGAACGGTGTTAGACTCAATTCTCGGCTATTTTGAAACAAAAAAAATAGGAACAAAACACACGACAAATTTTATTGCGAGTTTAAGTGCGGGTTTTATAGGAATTCTTTTATTTTTAATTATACTATAAATTAATCAGTAAAATAAAATTTAAAAATTAAAGTGATGAATATAGACAATATTAAACAAAGTATTTTAAATATAGGCACTCTTGGCCATATTGATCACGGAAAAACCTCAATAACAAAAGCAATAACAAATCAATGGACAGATAAGCACAGTGAAAGCATTAAAAGAAACATGACAATAAAATTAGGCTACGCGGATTCAATTATAAATAAATGCGATGACTGCATAGGACCAGAGGCATACACAATAAATGAAAAATGCGGGTGCAATAAAATCGCAAAACCTCTTCTTAAAATTTCAATATTGGATGCGCCAGGTCATGAAACACTTATGGCAACAGCAATTGCAGGATCAAATGTAATTGATGCGATTTTGTTCATTATAGCAGCAAATGAGCCCTGCCCAATGCAGCAGACAAAAGAGCATCTGATGATAATAAATATTCTTGGAATAAAAAACATAATAATTATTCAGACAAAAATAGATCTTGTCGGAAAGGATAAAGCAATTAAGCATTATAATCAAATTAAAGATTTTATAAAAGGAAGTGTTATTGAAGATGCGCCAATTGTCCCTGTAATGACCAACCAGAATATAAATATAGACGTACTGTTAGAAAAAATAGCCAATTTTAAAATTCCAGAAAGAGACCTTAAATCTGACCCAATAATGTATGTTGTAAGGTCTTTTGATGTTAATAAACCAGGCGCCAAAATAGAGACTCTGTCTGGCGGTGTCATAGGGTGTGCAATCACAAAAGGAATTTTTAATGTTGGCGATGAAATAGAAATAAGCCCTGGAATTAAAATTGAAACAAAAAAAGAGAAGAATAAAATAACATATAAACCAATAATAACTAAAATTGTTCATATGTATAGCGGGAACATTAGCCTAGAAAAAGCCCAGCCAGGCGGATTAATAGGAATTGCAACCCAGGTTGACCCAACATTTACAAAAGCAGATAATTTAGTGGGTAATATAGTTGGGCATCCGAATAAAATTCCAGCTCTTGTAGATGAAATAAATATTAAATTTTTTAAGATTAACAGGAGCGACATACCTTATTCAATATTTAAAGAAAATGAAGCATTGATATTAGGTGTTGGAACAGCAACATTGATAGGATACGTAAAAAATATTAAAAAAGATACAGTCAATATAACTCTAAAGCATAGCGCATGCATTGAGAAAAGCAGCAAAATAGCTGTTATGAGAAATATTTTGCAAAGATGGCGCCTAGTCGGATATGGTCTATTGATATAAAAATATAATTTCTAAATTCTGCACAAAAAGTTTTTAAATATAAAAAACCAATCAAGTATTGGGTTGCATGTTTCCAGACAATTTTTTATTTGGGAGTAATGTTAGTGATTATCAGCATTTTGGAAATAGCAAATGTGACCTGCCAAAATTATCATCAATAAATCATAAAAAATACTATGCAAAAGATTTTCAATTCATTGATCAGCTTCATTTGTCTGCATTTAGATTTAATATAGAATGGGCAAGAATAGAACCAAAAGAAAATTTTATTGATAAGAAAGCAATAGAATTTTATCATAATTATTTTAATGAACTTAAAAAGCACAATGTTAAAATCTTTGTTACTCTACATCATTTTACAAATCCAAATTGGGTGCACAAATACAATGGATTTGAATCCAAATACATAAAAAACAAATTTTTAGATTATACTGCCTTAATCGCTAAAGAATTTAAAAATGATATTGATTATTTTATTATTTTTAATGAACCCTCGCTTTATTTATGTTCTTCATTAATTACTGCAAAGCTGCCGCCCTTCAATAAAAACAACATTTTTGGAATGCTCAAATCAATGAAAAATATTCTAGAAATTCATTCAGAAGCATATAAAATAATTAAAAATATTAATCCTGCGGCAAAGGTTGGCTCTGTGAATGCGATTTCCATTGTTCATAATAAAAATAAATTATTAAGTTCAATGCAAAATATGCTTATGTATTTTCCAAATATTATTTTAAATAGGACATCAAAAAATTCAGATTTTATAGGCCTTAATTATTATGTGGCATTCAAAAATTTATTCAAAAAAAAGTATGAAATAAATCCAGATAGTTTAAGGCATATTTTAAATTCAGTCTATTCAAAGCACAAAAAACCAATAATTATAACTGAAAATGGCATACCAACTAAAAATGATGATCTAAAATCCGCATATTTGATTGAGCATTTAAAAGCAGTAGAAGACTCAATTGAAAAAGACCATATTAAAATAGATGGCTATTTTAATTGGTGTTTTTTGCACGGATATGAATGGAATAATGGGTTTAATTCAAATTTTTCTATTATTGATGTTGATCTGAATACAATGGAAAGAAAATTAACAGAAGCAGGAAAAACATATTCTCAAATAATCCAACAGAATAGTGCAAAACTATTTGATTTAAAAAAAGAAATAAGATCTGAACTTTGCTTATTTGACGGATGGCCATTTAATAAAGAAATGAAATGCATTGATTTTAAAAATAGCGAGAAGTATATAAGACAAAAGCAAAACAAGGCAAAAATCCCAGAAAAGATAAAGCACTATTTCAGATTTTTAAGATGCACTGAGAAAAGCAAAGCCATAAACAAAGCTCAAATGCCTAATACAGACGGCAAAAAAACCTTAAAAAATAAAACAACAGTATAATATGTATTCTTCCACCCCCAAAACATGAGGTGTTTCCTGCCCGTGCCGTTGAACTATTAGAAATATAAAATAAGCAGTATATTTTGTAATTTAGAATAGTCAAAAGTAGAGCTAAACATTATAAAAAAATAGAAAAAGGCCAGTGCGGATAAGCACTGGCAAGGCGACCAGTTTTCTCTTTACAATTTTTGTAAATCAGTATATATTATGTTAATTAAATTTAAAAACATTATGCTTAACAAAATTAGTGGAATTTTAGCATGTTATTCCAATGCCAAAAATTCTTGGAGCCTTATTTCTTAAAAGAAAAAAATAATCATTTTTTTGCAACACAATGGCCTTTTCAAAATTCAATGTTATTTCATTGTTATTAATTTCCTCAATAATACATGCCCTATAAGAAAAATTAGAAATAAAAATATACCTATTTCCCTTTGCAATTTCTTCACTAGCAAGTTTATTTATTTTAATGGTTGCTTTAATGCTGCTTACTTTATTTGTTTTATGCGCTGTTAATAAGTCCCCTTTTTCAATATCCTCCACATCTATGCCTTTTAATGCCAGACCAACTCTTGTATTCGTATCTGCAGTTTTTAGGTCCCTATCCTGGCTCTGTATTGATTTGACAATTACCTGCCTTCCAGATGAATGATATAAAGAATCATGAACATTCACGTTTCCTTTTGTGATTATACCCAATACAACACATCCAATGCCCTTTACATTAAATGCAGCGTCTATGTCTATTCGCGTATCTTCATTATTTGCCTTATTTTTATAAGAAATTATATTATTAAGAATCTCCTGCTGATTGCAAATAATGTAATTCAAATTTAAACTAGATATAATTTTATCAATATTATTATCATTGCTAAATATTATTCTTTTATTACAAAGTTCAGCAGCAATAACCAGTTCTCCAAATGCAGTGTCAATATTTTTAGTGCTAATTACAATTTGGTTTGAGATTAGCATTGCTTGAGCAACATCATGAAACTTCTTTTCTAGATCAATCACACCAAGCCCAACTACAACATCATCATCAATTAACCTGTTATAAAATATTATGCCATTTTCAGAGCTCTTTTTACCGATTGAACTAGCAAGATCATCATTATATATAAAAACAACAAAATGCATAAACTCCTTAATTTTTTACTGGACTTCTAATTTTAATCCCATAATTTTTCAAATTTTTCATTTTTAAATAAAATCTCCTTTAATTCTTTGTCAAGATGCAAATCATTTCTTCTCAGCCATTCTAATAATAGGGATTCGTGCTCTTTTTCATCATTTTTATTATGTTCTAAAATTTTTTTTAATTCAACATCCTTTGCTGCAATTATTCTTTCATCATACCATTTTTGCGCTTGCAATTCTTCTATAAGCGACTGCCTAGCCATATTTATATCTAAGACTTTATTATTGTTTTTATCAGCCATAATACCACATATTTTATAATACTAATTTAATTTTATATTTATTGTTTATATATATTTATAAAATATAATTATAATCAATTATTTGTGTATTATTATGGATAATATTAATTTTTTAGATTTAATTGCATTAACAAGAATTAAGCCAGAAACAAGTGTAGAAAAATTTGGCAGCGAGATAAATTCATCATTTTTCGATTCATCCAATATCCTTGGAACACTAAAGCAAAAAGGACTGATAGACTTCACAGTAAATTTTCCAGAGCAAAACAAGATAATAATTACAGATATTGGAAAAAAACTAATTGATGACGCAAACAGCAAAGCAGAAACAGAGTTTGATCTCTTAGATTTGGAAATTCTAAAGCAATTATCTGTGGCAAAAAGACATCTTACAGATTTATCCAGCACATTGAATATCATATCTTCAGATCTTGCATTAAGGCTTTATAAATTATTGAAACAAAATTTTATTTCATATACAATCCATAATGCAAATATTGAATTAATGCTTACTGAATCTGGATTTATGAAAATAAAATCAAGCCAGCAGCAAGCCGCAACTGAAATAAAACCCGAACCAATAGAAAATACCCAACTTGCTAATAACATACTTAATAATACAAAAAATAATTCTAATAACAATTCCAATAAAATATATGCAGAATTTGAACAAAAATTGCAAAAAACAGAATTAATAAATAAAAAAATAATATTAATAGCAATAATTGTAATTGCCCTAATAGTAGTTTTATTCATTCTCTTTAAAATAAATATTTTAAATAAAATATAGGTTATTTGATGAACAAGTATCCTGAGCCGACCGTTGGCGCATTAATTTTAAATAGCCAAAACAAAATTTTATTAGTTAAATCCCATAAGTGGCATAATAAATACGTTATCCCTGGAGGCCATATTGAATTGGGCGAAAAAATGGAAGATGCGCTTAAAAGGGAGATAAAAGAAGAAACAAATCTGGATATTTATGGTTTAAAATTTTTATCTATTCAAGAATTTGTGTTTGGAAAAACATTTTGGAAGAAAAAGCATTTTATATTTATTAATTTTTACTGCAGCATAAAAGGTAATAAAAAAATAATATTAAATGAGGAAGCAGAAAAATTTCAATGGTGCGATATTGATGCTGCATTGAAATTAGATTTAGAACCGGCAACAAGAAAAACAATTATAGACTATAAAAATATAAAAAATAGAAATATTTAACTAATATAATTTTATTTCAATTAACTTTCAAATCCATATGTTGGATTTTGAATTTCATTTAATATTATTGTACTCTTTATTTTTTGTTTTAATTCATTTTCTAATTTTTCAGATTTATCTTTTCCAAGTAAATTTTTATAATGCATTGGTATTGTATTTTTAGCATTTATTGCCCTTGCTGCTTCTACTGCATCATTAAGATCCATTGTATAATGGCCGCCCATAGGCAATAGCGCAATATCAATATTTTTATTATTCAATTCTTTCATTTCTTCAATAAAATCAGTATCTCCTGCATGATATATTTTAATATTATTTACTTCTATAATATATCCCATCCAATTATTTTGTTTCGGATGAAATTGTAATTTTTCTTGTTTATTATTATATGCAGGTATTGTTTCAATTTTAATATTTTCAACTGAATATTTTTCATAAGGTTTTAATATTTTTAAATTTTTAAATTCACCATCTTTTAAACAGTTGTCAGGTCCTATGATTTTTGTATTCTCTTTTATTATTTTATTAATATCTGGCTTGCTGTAATGGTCAAAGTGCGCATGTGTTATTAATATAATGTCGGCTTTATTTTTAGCAGTTGAATCATTTAAATTAAATGGATCTATATAAATATTCAAATTATCTTTGGTATCTTTTATATAAAAACTTGCATGGCCTATCCAAAATAAGTTATTTACCATATCTCTCACCATAAAATTATAAAAATAAAGACAAATTATCCAAAAATTGCGCCAAAACCCTGATTTGCTTTTGATTCCTCATCATTAATATATTTTATTATTTTTTCTTCAATATCTTTATCCGTTCTTTTTACTGTTTTGAATTTTTCTTTGAAAAGTTCTTCTGCTTTTTTTAAAAAATCTTCATTTGCCTTTAAATATAAAAAATATCTTGAACTTGGCAATGAAATCATTGAACCGTTTTTTATTTCATATTCTTGCCTTTTAAATATAACATCATTGTATTTGTCATTTTTTATATTGTTAATATCAATGCCTTTATCTGTATATGGGTCATAGTTTAATAATTTTTTTAATTCTTCAATTTCTGATTCATCACATTCATAAACTCTAATAGCCATTCAATCATTCTAATAGTTTTGCATTTATATTTCCTTCTCTTCCTGGTCTATTTATAATAACCGCCTTTCCAAGTTCTGTATTTATTATTGTCCCCTTTGTTAAAATATTTTGCCTTGCAAAGTTCCTATTATCTTTTGATTCAACAACACCTTTAATCTGAACTTTTTCATATCCTTTTTTTGTTAATAAATTAACAAATCCAGCTCTTTTTAATATTTTCTTTCTTTTTCCACCACGCTCTTTCATTTCTTTTGTTACATTTTTTTCATATAATTTTGTCGCAGAAAAATAATTACCAATCTCATATTTCTTCTTGTCTCTAGCTACAACTATTTTTTTGCCGTTTCCATTTATTTTTGTTTTTGATTTTCTATGAATCTGTATTCCAAATTGGGCCATTTCATCACTTGCTATTATTATAAATATAATTATGAAATAAAATATAAAAATATAAAAAAAGTATATTATTTTATATTATTTATTTTAATAATTAAAAATATATTTATATGCTTTTATTATTAAGAAATGAAGCTATTAAAATCCTAAATTCCCGATTTTTAGGTACTACTAGATTTAAATCTTGCATATTTTCTTTTGTTTTTTAGTCATTTCACCATTTATTACCTCATTTTCATACACCTTAAATATAGTTAATAAAAAGGTATAAATACCTTTATCCCTAAAGATATTAATATGGCAGAAACGAAGATTTACATTGCAGACGAGGTCGACGCAAAGCTTAGGGCGCTTGCAATGGAGCGGTTTGGCTACGGCAGAGGGTCAATAAGTAGCGCCGTAGAAGAAGCAATAATCCAATGGTTGAACACACAACATGCAATAAAGAATAAGATACAGGGAATAATAAAAATCGCTGAGAAAGACAGACATGTCATTGCCATTCTATTATTTGGTAGTTATGCTAGAAGGGAAAAGAATTACAGAGATATAGATATTGCAATTTTGATTGACAATGAAATTAAATCCTTCGATGAGCTTAACAAATATTCAACAATAGAAGATGATATTAAATTCGATATCTCAATACTCAATGATCTTCCTTTGAATGTACAGACGCGTGTGCTTAATGAAGCTAAGATTATTTTCCTAAACGATAAAAATAAATTGTATGACTATAGCATACAGATAGCAGAAAAATGGTCTAATTATAGTTATAGGTTAAATATTTTAAGTGGCGAAGGAAATGCTTGATAAAGAGCGAATAAAAGAAAAGCTATCTGATCTTAAGATTTATTCAAAGCGGCTTAGCTCAATTGTGCCTAGTGATTCTGATTCCTACAAAAACACCGATATTATACTTAAAAGCGCAATTGAGAGAAACCTCCAGCTAGTAAGCGACGTAGAACTTGATATTCTGGCTCTTTTATACAAAGGCCTTGAACTCAAGCTTAGCGGTGACGATCTCTCATTAATAGAGAGCCTGAGCGGCAAGCTTAGCAAAAAGAGCATAAATAAAATAAAGGAAAGGAGAACTTTGAGGAATTTGTTAATACATGCGTATGCCAATTCTAGCTATGAAGAAGAGTCTTTCAAACAAGCATACAACACAGCAGATGTTACTGAATTTATAAAGGAAGTGGGGCAGCTTCTTGCATAGTCTTTTAAATTTTCAACAGCCTCAAAATAAATAGTAAAAATAATAATATAAATATATATTTATGAAATATTTTATAATTAATGTTTAATAGATATTAATTACTTAGATGAATTTATGAAAAAGGCGTATTTATTAAATCAGCGTTTTGAGAATAAGGGTTTAAAAATAGATAAAAACAGAGTAATAATCTATTCACAATCATCATGTTTATTTAATTGTAAATACTGTTTTAAAGCAGGGATGAATCAAAATAAAACAAAAAATAATGAATATTTATCAATTGAGCAATTAAATTTATTAGAAAAATTACCTTCAAAAGTAAATCTTATAATGTTAGGTTGTGATACTGAATTTTTTCATTCATTACATCCTATGAAAGTACTTGATAAAGTATCTGATTTAGATAAAGATATTTCTTTAATTTCTAAAATACCTCTATCAAAAATCTATATAGAAAAAATAAAACAAATAAATGAAAAATTAAGTAATGCAAATCATATTTTTGTTTTTTCTATTTCATTGCCTGTGTTATATCACGTAAAAGATTTTGAGCCGTCTTCTTCAGATCCATACAAAAGAATCGAAAGTTTAAAAGCACTTCATAATTTAAATATTAAAACTTTAGTTGCAATAAGGCCTCTGCTACCAAATATAGGAAAGAAAGAACTTGAAGACATAGTGACTTTAACTAAAGATTACTGCAATGGTTATTACTCGGGTCCGTTATATGTCAAAAATTTAGAAGAATCTCTATTTTTTAAACGAATTTCTAAAGATCTTAAAATAGAAAAAATACAACCGCATTGGATGCCTCAAGGAAATCTTTTTTATAAACTAGAAAAACCTGAACAGATGGAACTATTAACTACTATTGTACAGACCAACAAAAAGCAAATATTCGAGGGTGCTGCAGATGCAATAAATTATTTAAAATTTATAAAGTGAATTAATGAAAAATATAGAACTTAAAATATACTTAAATAGCTTTACGCAGTTAATTCAAGAACTAAATAAAATAAATGCTAAACACATACAGCATTTACATCAAGTTGACACTTATTATAATTCAATGTTCGGTAGATTGAAATTAAGAGAAATTAACAATTCTGCTTACGAATTGATATTTTACCTGCGACCAGATGAACTCACTAGAAAAATTTCTAATTATTATATTTTTGATTTAAAAAAAGAATCAATAAAAACACTAAAATATAGATTCGCTAAAACCTTTGGTAAACTAGTAATAGTAGAAAAAAATAGGGATCTTTGGCTGTATAAAAATACTCGTATACATCTTGATCAAGTTAAGACCTTAGGAACTTTTTTGGAACTTGAGACTGTTGTGGGTAACAAAAGTATTAAATATTCGATACAGGAATTCAATGAAATTGTAAAAAAGTTAAATCTTTCTAAATATAAAAAAGAGAAAAAGTCTTACAGTGATTTACTATCTGCTAATAAAAAGCCAAAAGCCAATAACTCTGGCACTATGGAAACAGAATTGAAAGTTATAAAGAATATTTTGAATTGTTCAGTTAAAAACGGTTGACAATTCAAATCATTATAGAAAAGCTTTTGCAAATCAATGATAAATATAAAATCAACATGCTTTTTTAAGGTGGCCAAAGGCATCATCATATATGTTTTAGTTGCATTCGGAAATATTTTACCTCTTTCATCTGGCGGAATAAATCGTTGCCATTTATATTTGACTTTCCATTCTTAACGTAAATATCGACGTTAAGTATGTATGCCCAAGATTATTTATTTTATTAAATTATAAAACTGGCGAAGTTAAGATTCAAGGTTTTTTCAAATAAAATCCTTGTTTCCCCATCGCCATAATAGTTAGCTATTTCTTTAATTGAGGTATAACCGATGCTTTTATAGAAATTTATTGCATGCAAATTCTTTTTATTTGTAACTAATATAATCTTCCTTCTCTTGTTTTTGGTTGCCAGTCCCTCAATAAACGCCATCATCGCTCTGCCATACCCCTTACTCTGAAAATCAGGGTCAACGCCGATGTTCAAAACTTCCATAGCACTTTCTTTTGGCATATCTACAAGCGAGAAATATCCTACAATAGTCCCATGTGGATCATACCATACCCAAGTCTCTGATTTATGTTTTTTTATCAAAAAGTCTAAAAGTTCTTTTTTGGTTTGAAGGGGTAAAAGATATGGGCTTGCCTTTGCAATTTTTACATCAAGAGTAAATAAAGAATCTAAGTTTTTTACTATGTCGATTTTTTTTGCTTTCGGATGTTTTATAGGCTTATATAGTAGTAGTTTTCTTTTCTTTAGACGAATCTTCTTTACATTTAATTTTTTCATATAGCACCCCTATAAAATAATATTAAAAATTCAATGCACTATCTAATGTTAAGACTGTTGAAAATATGAAATAATATAAACTCAACTTCTTATTACCTTTTATTATCTTTGCGCCAACCGGGATTTGAACCCGGGCATTCAGCTTTTTTCTTTTCATTGGGAAGCTGATATCCTACCAGGCTAGATTATTAGCGCGATTGCAAAACTCAGATAAATTCATCATCAAATTCTGTTCTTTCTTTGATTTCTCCAGCAAGGTTTTTATTTAATAATTCCTTTGACTGTTCTTTTTTATAATTTCCAAGCAGCCATCCGAGTTTTACGTATGCTGTTTCTGGCAGCATATCTTCGCAATAAATAGCGCCAAGATCGCTCAACAGCCTCAAATTCCTATATACATATGGATTTACTCTACCAAATAAGCATTGGGATGTAATTCCAATAATTATATTACTGTCAATTGCTTTTTTTATATTATCTAGAAATCTTAATTCTTTATGCGCCCCTGATACAGGTATGTGCCCAAGACCAGTACCCTCAATTATAATTCCATTGTATTTTTTTTCAATATAATAATTAATAATATCTGGGTTTGCATTAGGATAAATTTTTAATAATGCAACCTTATTATCAAAATTTGTTTTTGCATCTATTGTATTTTGTTTTTGATCTGATTTTTTCTTATATTCATTTGCTGGCTTGATCTCTCCATTTAATTTAACATATGCAAGTGGCTTGTCATTAACTGCCTTAAATGCGTCTCTTCTTGATGTATGCAGTTTTCTGGCTTTAACACCCCTTATAAAAGAGCAGTAATCATCATTTGATGAACTATGCATGCAAATTCCAACCTCTGCAATATCTGATCTTGAGGCAATATATGAGGAACATATCAAATTCATGAATGCGTCACTAGAACCTCTATCGCTGCTCCTTTGGGAACCTGTAAGCACAATAGGAATATTAAGATTAGTCAGCATAAAACTCAAGGCTGAGGCAGTATAGTGCATTGTATCTGTTCCATGTGTTATTATAATTCCTTTTGTGTCTTTATTTTTTTTGACAATTTGAACAATGTGCTCTGCTATTTTTTTCCATTCAATAAATGTCATATCCTCGCTTGCAATGCTGAATAAATTTTCAACATTAATGTTTGCTATGTCTGATAATTCTGGAACCTCATAAAATAATTCTTCGGGTTTTAGGAGCATGTGAACGCCACCTGTTTTGTAATCAATTTTGCTGCCTATTGTGCCTCCGGTATAAATTAATGAGATATTTGGAAGAGATTTGTTCTGCTTTAAGTCTGATTTTGGAAATTCTAGGTTAATATTTATGTTTTTGATTTTTGTTATTTTTGTGCTGTTTTTGAATTCAATTCCAACATTATATCCGCTTTTTAATTTTATAATGATTGTGTTTTCATTGCTATAATCAGGCTTTGGCATTAATTCTCCTTCAATATTATTCGGTTCTATTTTTATCAGATCTCCGACTCTGATTGAATTCAAATCAAATATTTTTTGCAATTTTTTATTATACATAAAATCAAATTAAATTTTGACTATAAAAATGGGGTGGCAGTATAATTTAATTTTGAAAGATTGTTTGCAAATATTTCTTTGTTTTTGCCATAAGTGAATATTTTTTTAGGATTAATATGTTCAATATATGAAACGCTCTGTTCAAAATCTGCATGATTGCTTAATTCAAATTTTGCGTCAACATTAAAATTAAATACATTTACCATTCCAGTTGCAACAGCGCTGTATATTCTTTTATTATAAATCTTTGTTAAATTTATTTTCAGCTCTTTTAATTTATTTATTTGCACAATTCCGACAAAATTATGTTTTAATAATTCATTGCAATTGCTGTTTTCATCGTAAACAGAGGCATATCTTAATGCAAACCCATTTTTTTGATAAATTTTATTTATATTGTTAATTTCTTTGTTGACTAAAGGAATAATATCTATTTCGTTTAATATTTTTATTAGATCCTGGGCGCGGCCAAGAGAATATGCGCCGAATAGAATAATGCCTTTATCTATATTTTCTGAAACCCATGTTTTAAGTTCTTGTTTTACATTCTTCTTTTCATCAAATTTTATTTTTGGATCAGGGTATGTTGAATCCAATATTAAAATGTCTGCAGGCTTTATTTGAATTGGTTCTGCAATTAATGGTGTGTCTATTTGAAAATCGCCAGAATAAATAGTTGATTCATTTTTAATATTATCCTGGATGAATAGTTGTTTTGATCCTAAAATATGCCCTGAATTTAAAAGTTCTATATTAAATTTTTCGTAATCAAAATTTAAATAATTTGAATTTAAATTTTTTGATCTTGTCTTGATTAATTCAATAGTTTGCTGGCTCGCAATAATATGTTTGGATGAATTTAATGCAGAAATATGGTCAAAGTGCGCATGTGAAATAAAATCAATTGTTGAACCATTATTTTTCTGATCCAAAGAAATTTTTAGATTATTGATATTAAGCATATTATCAAGAAATAAATTAAATAATAATAAACTATTAAATAATATAAAATATAAAAATATGTTATATCAAATAATTAAATGATAGCATGGTTGAAAAAGTAATTATTATAGGATCCGGGCCTGCAGGATTGACAGCTGCATTATATACTGCAAGAGATGATATGAAACCAGTAATTGTTGGAGGGGTTGCTGCTGGAGGCCAATTGATGCTCACAACAACAGTTGAAAATTTTCCTGGATTTACTGATGGAATTTATGGCAGTGATTTAATTGATTCTATAAGAAAACAGGCAGAAAAATTTGGGGCGCGCTTTATTGGCGAAGATGTAAGTGATATTGACTTTAACTCATATCCTTTTAAGGTAAAAACAGATACAGAAGAATTTGAAACACACTCAATAATAATTGCAACTGGCGCATCTGCAAAATGGCTTGGAATAGAATCTGAAAAAAAATTCATTGGCAGGGGGGTAAGCTCTTGCGCAACGTGTGATGGCCCTTTTTTTAAAAATAAAAAAGTAGCTGTTGTTGGTGGCGGAGATACTGCACTTGAAGACGCGATCTTTTTGACAAAATTTGCAACAAATGTCACAATCATACACAGAAGAAATGAATTTAGAGCAAATAAAACATCACAAGATAAAATTCTTTCAAATCAAAAAATAAATATTATTTGGGATTCTACTATTACAGAAATTTTAGGTGATAAAACAGTTAGTGGGATAAAAATAAAAAATATAAAAACAAATGAAGAAGAGCAACTTAATGTTGATGGTGTTTTTGTTGCAATTGGGCATTTACCTAATACAAATTTCCTAAAAAATAAATTAGAATTGGATGAGCAGGGGTATATTATCACAAAAGATGAAGTAAAAACAAAAATTGATGGTGTTTTTGTTGCAGGAGATGTTAGTGACAAAATTTATCAGCAGGCGATTACTGCTGCTGGAAAGGGAGCAGAAGCAGCATTGCAGACAAGGTTTTATTTACAAAGAAAAAATTTATTATAAATAGGATAAAAATGATGAGAAAATATAAATTTTCTGGAACTTTTTATTCAAATGATAGACAAGAATTACAAAAACAAGTAAATAATTATATCAAAGCAGCAGAAATTCCTGAAAGTGTTAGATCTGGATTTTCTTATATTTCACCGCATGCCGGCTATATATATTCAGGAAAAACAGCAGGGTATACATACAAGGCATTGTCTTTAAACAAAAATTTGGAAATAATAGATACTATAATAATCATTGGGCCGAATCATACGGGTTATGGCACAAATATTGCTGTTTCATTGCAAGATTGGGAAACACCATTTGGAATATTAAAAAATGACAAAGAATTATCCTTACAAATTTCAAAAGTTGATGAAATAGAAATAAATGAAACCGCACATATAAATGAACATTCAATAGAAGTTCAGTTGCCTTTTTTAAATTTTCTTGTGCCTGATAAGAAATTTTGTTTTATTTGCATGTTGGATCAGTCACTAGGCGCAAGCATTAAATTATCAGATGCAATAATAAATGCTGTTAAAAAATTGAATAGAAATGCAATAATAATTGCAAGCTCTGATTTTAACCATTATGAATCTCGCGAAATTTGTAATGAAAAAGATAATAAATTAATAAAGGCATTGATTAGCCTAGACTATAAAAAATTTAATGAATTAATAATTAAATTAAATGACACTGTTTGCGGTTTTGGTCCGATAACAACAGCGCTTTTATTTGCAAAAAAATTAGGAGCAAAAAAAGGACATTTGCTTTCTTATTCAAATTCAGGAGAAGAAACTAAAGATTATTCAAATGTTGTTGCATATTCTTCTTTGGTTTTTAAGTAAAAATAAAATTATTAGCATTATTAAAGAAGCTTTAATTTATCTGTAATAAAATCAATTTCATTGCTTTTCCATGGGCCGATACCCAATGCTGTTTTTGATCCAGGCGGTATTTCAGTTAAACCTGCATCTGTAACTAAAGCACATGGAATTTTTTTAAATTCAAATACCCTGAATAATTTTATTAAATCTTCTTCATTGCTAACTTTTAATACTATTTTTTTTTCTCCTGTTTCTATCCAGTTTTCAGCGATTTTGGGATCTTGATTTTTTGTTTTTAAATAGCTCATTAAAGATGCATGTGCTCCTTGTGCAACTAATTTTCCTTTACTCATATTTAAATCTGATCTCAATATTATTACTTGCTTAATTTCTATTTCATTGGCCATGATATCAGAACGTATGGTATTTTCCCAAAATTATATTTTTTGTTAATTCTTTTGTTTCATTTAATGCCTCTTCACAAATAGCAATTACTTTTGATTTTATTTTTTCTGTATTTTCACCTATTATTTCCAGTCTTACATTTTTAGGATCATTAATTTTGCGGCCTATTTGAGAAACAATAGACACATTGCACTCTTTTATTTGAGGGTATAATTTAACAACATCCTTTGCAATTTCATTGGCCATGATATTATAAATTTTTCCAACATGATTAACTGGATTTTTTCCGCTTGCTGCCTCTAATGTCATATTTCTAAATGGTGTTATTAATCCATTGATCCTATTTCCGCGACCAACAGATCCATCATCACCTGCTTCGCAACTTAAGCCTGATTTTGTTAAATATACATTATTCAATTCGTAAGAATCGCCATTATTAATTATAATATTTATTTTTTTGCCTGTCAAATCTTTTGCAAGTTTTAAGACATCATTTTGAACTTTTTCTTTTTGTGTAATATAATCTTCAATATTATTGACAAGGTCTGCAATAAATGCAATTGCAAGCGTAATATTTATTTCATCATCTTGTCTTACTGACATTACTTTTATATCTTCTCCGACAGCAGGCATTTTAATTTTATAGTCGGTGCTATTAAGATACTGCTCAATTTTGAGAGATAACTCTTCTGTTTCCGTTAATGGCGCAAAACCAATTCCAAAAGACGTATCATTTGCAAGCGGGACCTCTGATTTTCTTAAAAAAATATTATTTAAATCTGAAGACCCAGGATATATTTTTGAATTAATTATAACTTCGGTATCAATATCTAAAAATCTTGTATTTTTTTTTAGATAATCTCTTGTTGATTTTATTACAATTTCTTCAATAGGTATTTTTATATTCTCAAAAAGACTTGTTGCTCTTCCTGCTAATATTATTTCAATTGGTCTTATAATTATTCCTTTTCCGAAAACTGCATCTGATTCTCCGCCGATAATTAAACCTTTATCAACATTGTGATGTAAAATAATATCAAACTTATTTAAATAATACTTGCTTAGTTCTATACTTGCAGTTTCTACAATCCCGTCTATTAAAGAATCTGGATGGCCCCTGCCTTTTCTTTCAACATATTCTATTTCTTGTTCTGAAAGAGGTGTATTTTTTGATTCTAATATTACAATATTTTTCATAAAATCATTTTATTTTTAAATTAATTAATAAATAATATTTAACATATTAATATTTTATTTATTTTGTGGCTGTGATATTAATTCTCCAGGCCTGTACAGCCTATTTTCTAATAAAATATTAAATGTTGATCCTATTTTTAAATCAATTGCAATATGTCTTATTTCATTTCCAAATAAGTCTATTTCAGATATGGGAATGGCATATTTAATAGCAATATCAGCAAGTTTATTCAAAACCATAAAAGCATTATTATTAATATCAGCATTTTGAAATCCAAATAATCTTAATTCTAAATTATTATGTTTGTTCTTATTTAAATATTGTTCAAATTCTTTTATATTGTTATTATTATTATTTAAATCAAGTCTAAATACAAACATATTTCTTGAATTAATGCTGTATAATGTGACAAATAGATCATTGACAATATTTATTGCAGCAATATATGTTTTAGACAGTTTAGTAGAATAATTTATTAGAATTTTTTCATTAATATTAATATAATTAGAATTTTCATTGGTCTCTAGCCTGTATTTTGAAATGTGCGGTCTTTCTTTATAAGTCTGCAGATACCTGTTGTTTATTTTTTTATTAATAATATCTGATTTAAAAATTTTTTCAAAACTCATTTTAATCATTAATTGCCATTGCCATTAAATTATTTAATGCATTTGTTAATAACTTAACTTCGCCAGTTTTATAATTTAATAAAATAAATAATTGATATTTGGTGTGTCAATCATTATTGATCACTATGACAACACCAAATACAAATAATATATTGGAGAATAGAAATATGAGTTTTTCGGTAGGCAACATTGGAGTTTTGCAAAAGCTGGAAAAGAAAAAAAGCCAAGAATATTATTAGGTTTTATTTTTCAGAAGTTTTATAATAATAGAATTTTATAATTAATTTATTGTAATATCTTATTTAAATTTATAAAAATAATATGATGACGATGAATGAAAAAACTCTTGCCAGAAAAAATGCATTTGATAAAATGGAAGAAGATGCAGATAAGAAAATCAGTGATGGAAATTTAAAAGAAGGGCTTAATAAGTATTATGTTTTGCTGGATTATTACAACACATTAAAAAATATTCAGAAAGAAAAAGCAATTGCAAAAAAGATGATTATACTCTATACGCATATTGCACAAAAGAATCTGGATGATGAAAGCAAAATTGAAAAAAGAAGCATTCAACCAATAAAAAAATCAGTGGCAAATCTTCTAGATGCACTTAATCTTTCATACAAATATGGATTTGATGTTGCTGCTGATAAAATATACAAAAAAGCAATTAGAATCTGCCATGCAAATGGATTATATAATTATGAAAAGGATATTGAAGAAATATGGAAAAAGCATGCTGAAAACAAGTATGAAACTAAAAAAAATAATTATTTTTAATATAATATAATATTTTTTTACATTTTTAGTTTGTTTTTTATTTCTCCTATAGTTTGCTGAATCTTTATTTCAATCAATGAATTATGCTAATTATAACAAATGAAGAGGCAATACTTACTGCAATCAATAAAATCCAGGACGACATTATTGAAAACATTGTCTTCTTTACAAGCAGTCTTTGTCTGTATCCAAATGCAGTTCCATAAAGACTTGTTACAAATATCTGTGTATTTGAAAGAGGAATGCTGAAAAGTGTTGCTACCTCAACAAAAATAAATGATGCTGCCTGCGATACTACTGAATTAAGATACTTTAGCGATACTATTTCACTGCTTATTCTTTTTAAACTATTCTTATTTAGAAATATTGACCCAAAAATAATACCAAGGATTAAAACAATAATAGAATAATTATAATAAGGCATTGATACAAGAATAAGGCCTATTGTATTTGCACCAAGTGTAAATGCAGTCAGAAATGCAAATAAAACCGAAAGAAATTTTAATGTCTTTAATGCAGAAAATATATTTTTTGATCTTTTTTTATAAAATGCGCGTATAAGAATTAAACTGAATATTAAAGAAACTAATGGGGCAATTATCCAAAATCCAATTAATTTTATCAGAAAATAAAGAGGTATTTTTATATTCAATGCAATATCCATGCCTATTATTGAACTTGTAAATATAATTGAAAGCGACTGCGGTACTTTCTGCCTATTTGCAAAAAAGAATATCAATGCAGCAATTGCAAATAATATAAAAGTAAATAAATACTGGTTTTGAAATCCTGCTCCTGGAAGCAAGGTCGAAACTTGCTTTAGAAATTTTCCCTCCAATACCAAACCCAGGACATACCCAGCAATTGTAAGTAATACCCCATTCTTTTTTGAAACCATCTTGCTTGCGATTATTGTTCCTGAGCATGCTGGCAAATTATTTCCAGAAACAAATGACACTAATATAAAGCCAATAATTAATATTAAAATATCAAACAAGAGTATAACCTATTAAATTTATTAATTAGGTGACAAGTGATGACATAAATGTCATAAATGCATCTGAAGAATCCTCGCAGCTGTCTAAAACATCATCTAGTTTATGTCCGATTTCGAGCAAATGATAGAAGGTTTTAAAATCTACTTTTTGTTCATATGCAAAATCAAATATCGAATCTTTTAATTTATCTCCAAGCTGTTCATTTTTTTGTATTTTTGCCCGTATTTTTTTGATTGCATATAAGTCGTCTAATTTTTCCATTTCATGTAATAGCAGCAGCGTTTTGCCAATAAGAACAGTTCCCTGCAATACTGAATCCTTAATATATTTCTGTATTTCTATATTTTTTACTTTATATCTTAAAATTTCTCTTGCTAAATTATAGAGCGTATCAATTATATTATCCTCTATATTTACAAATTCCAATAATATATCAATCAGATTCGGCGCAATTGCCCCTGAAATAATTATATTATATATTTCAAATGCTTTTCTGTCGCTTTGTCTTTCCAGTTTTCTTATTTCATCAATGCTAGCGTTGCTATCAAATAATTTAGGAATTTTTTCATTTGTTTTTATTCCTATTTTAACAATTTCAATAAACTTTTCAACTATTGTTTTTTCTTCAGAATTGAAAAATTTATTAACAAAACTATCAAATAATTTCATTAAAATCAACTGATATTATTAAACTAAATTTTATAATTTTATAATTTTATAATTTTATAAATAAATATATATTTATTATAAAATATACTAAACATGATTTAAAATAATCAGATTATTAAATATAAAAATAACAAGGCAAGATGAAATATGAATATTAAAAAATTAAATGAATTTATATGGGAAATTGATAAGGAAAACGGCATGAATGTCCCTATAAAGATTTATGCAAATCAGGAAATCATGAACACAATGCAGAAAGACAGAACACTTATGCAGGCAGCAAATGTTGCAAAATTGCCATCAATTGTCAAAAACATGATCATAATGCCTGATGGACACGAAGGGTATGGATTTCCAGTTGGAGGGGTTGCTGCATTTGATGCTGAAAATGGAATAATATCCCCAGGTGCAGTCGGCTTTGACATCAACTGTGGCGTTAGATTGATAAAAACAAACCTTTCAATTGAGGATGTTAAACCTAGGATAAACAGCCTTATGGATTCTTTATTCAAAAATATCCCAAGCGGAGTTGGAAGCAAAATAAATATGGGATTTACAAAATCAGATCTTGAAAAAATTGCACTTGAAGGAGTTGAATATATTATAAAAAAAGGCTATGGAATTGACCAGGATCTGGAAAGAATAGAAGAAAACGGATGCATAAAAAATGCTGATCCCGACAAAGTGTCAAATCTTGCAAATGAGCGTGGAAAGCAGCAGCTCGGAACACTTGGCGCTGGAAATCATTTTCTTGAAGTCCAGAAAGTTGGCAAAATATTTGACAAGAGCATTGCAGACAGGCTTGGGCTTTATGAAAACCAGGTAGTTGTAATGCTTCACAGCGGATCAAGAGGCTATGGCCACCAGGTCTGCAGTGATTATCTAAAAATACTTTCAGATTATCAAAGGCAGAATAATATAGCACTTCCTGATCCCGAGCTAGCCTATGCATTTATTGGCTCAAAAGAAGCAGATAATTACCAGGGGGCTATGTTTTCTGCTGTTAATTTTGCATTTGCAAATAGGCAGATAATGACTAATTCAATAAGAAAAAGCTTTGAGCAGGTATTTGGAAAAAGCTCTGATGCGCTGGGCATGGAATTGCTTTATGATGTTGCGCACAATATTGCAAAAATAGAAAATCACATTGTAAATGGGAAATATAAAGACCTTGTTGTGCATAGGAAAGGCGCAACCAGAGCATTCGGGCCAGGCAGTGCAGAAGTTCCAAAAATTTATAGAAATACTGGGCAGCCAGTCATAATTCCAGGCAGCATGGGCACTGCAAGCTATGTGCTTGTCGGCAGAAACGAGGCAATGGCAGAAACCTTTGGATCATCATGCCATGGGTCTGGCAGAGTAATGTCAAGGCACCAGGCAATAAGAGAAATATCCCAGCAAAGAACTTTGAGCGACTTGAAGTCAAAGCACATAGAGATAAGAGTCAGAAACAAGAAGCTTATTAGCGAAGAGGCAGAATGGGCTTACAAGAATGTTGATAATGTTGTGCAGAGCATTGAAGGCGCAAACATATCCAGCATTATTGCAAAAATGACACCAGTCGGAGTCACAAAAGGATAATTCTAAATTTTTTAATAAATTTATTATAAAAATTTTATCAAACCGCAATGCAATTCATCAATGACTTAAAAGTCATTGTATTCATGCCTTGATAATAAAAAATATTTACCTGTTTCTTACAATATCAAAGCTGCTATTATTTTTTAATTTAGACGGGTGCGCAAGAACTTGGCCTTTGCTGTTAATCATATCTATTTTTTTATAATGCAGCATGCCCAATGGAGAAGTAATTGAATTGATTTTTGCAGAATCATATATAAATTTTATTTTGTTAAAATGCGCTAGATAAGGGTATATAAACCCTATTATTTCTGGCCTTTCAGCAACCCATTCTGCAGACAGCATAGAAGATTTATAATGCACAAATTTTTTAAATAATTCATTTTGATTAATATCCTTAAGTTCTATTTCCCACTCCTGTGCAGGTTTATTGATCAATTTTATTTCTGCCACTATTTTATCCTTGGTTTTAATATTGAAATTTTTAATTTGTTTTAAACTATGCGGAAGAAGCTCATACCATGCAGCAGTAATAAATTTTTGATGTTTTTCAGAATAATACGATTCAGTGCCAGTTTGGATTAATGTTTTATCATTATTAAATTTCTTAATATGTATGCCTCCAATGCCTATCCAATCCAGAACAACACCTTTTGAATCAGAATTATTTATCTTTGAAATTCTCCATTCTCCGCTAACGCCAGAAATAATAGGCATTGGGTTTGTAAAACTTGATGCAGCAATATACCCGCTCCAATTGAATAATTTAAATGATTTTGTTTTATTGTTATAATTATGGGGCATTGAAAAATAAAGCATTAATGATGAAGCAGCAATAATAGCTGCTGTTTTTAATGCTTTTTTAATATTTAATTTTTTCATTTCTTTATTTTTATGCTGTTCTTTTCTTAAAAAATCTGCATTGCTGCTATTACTTATAAAATTTTTCGAGCCTTTGCCGCTTCTGTTATCACTATTAGCAATGGGGTTAAAATTATTAATATTTTTTTTGCTTTTATCAATATGCACACAACCAGTTATTATTAAAATATCAATAATGCCATTTAAAAACTTTTTGTATAACAAAGCGAAATATTTAAAGCAAAAGTTTATGTAGTAATTATTTTATTATTAAATCTTTATAATTTAATATTTAAGTAATTGTTTATGTTATTGTTGATTGGATGATGGCTCTTATATCTCTTATTGGTTTTATTGCAGGATTGTTTTTAATTATTGCATATATACCGCAAGTGCATAAAACAATAAAAACAAAATCAACAGGCGATATTTCACTGCTGTTCAGTCTTCTTATATTTATAGGGGATGCGCTTTGGATAACATATGGGATAATTTTAAAATCACTGCCTCTTATAATAACTAATTTTGTTTTGGCTGTCTTTATTCTTCCGATATTAATTATAAAAATTAAAAATGATTTAAGAAAATCCAAAAAGAAAAAAGATCAAAAAATAAAGAAAAGTTAATTTTCAATGCTGAAATTCAATCCGTCATTGATTTTAGTAGGTTTTGCAATAATCTGGTTATTCTTATTTATCATTTCAACTGGCCTATAAACCAAAGTATTGTGTTTTTTAATCTGAGCTGCAGCATCTTTAAACTTTATTTTTCCAAATTGTTCCAAATTTGATTTAAAATAAGAATAAATCAAGTCTGCAGACAGTCTTTCAACAACCCATTCTGCAGATGACATTGATGAGCTGTAATCAACAGTTGTTTTAAATGTTTTATTTTCAGTCAAATTTTTCAATTCAATTTTCCATATATTATCCCAGGTATTTGGTGTATTAAGCAATTTGATTTTTGCAGATATTTCATCACCTGGCTTTACAGGAAAAATTTTGGAATTAATATAATGCGGAAATCCTGGAAGAAGCTCATACCAAGCACGATATGAAATTTTATGCCTTTGTTGAGAGTAATAGGATTCAGTTCCTGTCTGGATTAAGTCATTATTGCTTATTAATCCGCCAATGCCTATCCATGTTACTTCATTTGTTGGAACTGAAAACAAAGGGATTAGCCAAAGCAGTTTATATATTTTTGGATTTTCAGTATTGATTGAATTTGCATTTATATGCGGGATATCCCATTGTGCTGAAACTCCAGTAATAACTTCTGATTTTAGGAATTGCGACTTTGCAGTGGCAATATACCCGCTCCAATTTCTACTTTTTAATGCATGTTTATAAAAATCAATTTTTGTAATATGTTGATTGTAAAACAGAATGGAATTAGATTTTGGCGCAGGCAAATAATTTGATACCTGCATAGGAGATAAAAATAACATTAATGCAGTGCTAGAAGCAATTGCAAAATTTTGAATAAGTTTTTTAATATTATTTTTTTTATATGGCTGATCTTGTTCTTTATTTTCTGCTGCTTTTCTTAAAAAACTTTTTGTGCTCTTATTTTGTTTTTTAATTTCCATGCCCTCCCTTGTGATATATTATTAATATTTTTTATCATATATATACATTGCTATTGAGCCATGCTGAATAAAGCAAATACTAATTTTATAATAAAAATACAAAATATATTTGAAGGATTAGAAATAAATAGATTCTGGCATCATTTTTTATCCAATTGAAAATTTTTTTATATAATTCTTATTCTTAATCCATAAACTGCTGAGCAGTCGGAGGATCAGGCGGCTGGCCTTTTCTTGTTCTTATTTCTCTTACAATTTTTGCTTGAAGTTCCTGCGGCAGCTTCTCGTATCCTGCGAATTCATGATACCAGATTGCCCTCCCCTGTGTAATGCTTCTCAGTTCATTTGAAAAGCCCTTTATTACTTCTGAAACAGGAAGTTTTGCAATTATTGTAACTTGTTCATTTTCCTGCATTACATTCAAAACCTGTCCTCTTTTTGTCTGCAATAATGAAATAACACTTGACATGAAATCCTGAGGAATGTTTACTGTAAAATTCTGCTTCGGCTCTAGCAAACTAACTCCTGATGTAAGCATTGCAGCATAAATTGCGCGTCTTATTGCTGGAATTATCTGCGCCGGACCCCTGTGAACTGGATCTTCATGAATTGTTGCGTCTGTGATGCCAACCAGAACTCCGCTGCATTTTTCCCTTGCTAACGGACCATCCTTTACTGCCTCTTCAAACCCGTCAATTAATAATTCCATTACTTCATTCATGTACTGGACCCCATGGCTCACGTCAGCAAGCATGCAATTGTTTTTAACATATTCCACATTTTTTGCTATCTGCCGCTCTAAGCCAGCAGTAATCATTGTTTCAATTGCTAATTGGCCTTTTGGCTTTCCCTCATGTATTAAACCTTCGTTCATTGCATTTATAACTGTTTCAGGCAATGGCTCAACTGTAACATAAAATTTCGAATGCTTGTTCGGCGATTTTCCCTCAACAGGACCTGCTTGTTTAGAAATTGTTTCAACATACAAAACAATTGGTTCGCCGGATATGATTGGGATTTGGAAATCATCTTTTAATTTTGTTTCAATTATTTCTAAGTGGAGTTCCCCCATTCCGCTGACTAGGTGCTCCCCAGTATCCTTGTTTATTTCAACTTTTATTGTTGGGTCTTCTTTTGTCAATTCCCGCAGTGCCTCAATTAATTTTGTTGTATCCCTCGAATCTTTTGCCTCGATTGCCTTTGTTACGACTGGCTGCGAATAATGTTTTATTTCTTCAAATGCCTCTATTTCATCCTCGCTTAAAGTGTCTCCAACAGAAAGATCTTTAAGCCCAACAAGCGCGACAATGTTTCCAGCAGGAATTGAGTCAACTATTACTTTTTCAGGACCCATGTATATTGCAATCTGCTGCAGCCTTTGTTTTTGTGTTTTTCCAGAAACATTTAATTCAATCCCTTTTTTGGCTACTCCTGAAAAAATGCGCCCGACTGCAACCTCACCGGAATGCTGGTCATATTTTATTCCAAAAACAACAATATTTGCCTTTCCATTTGGATCTGTATTTAGCATAAATTTTGCATTTTCAGATTCCAAATCCCCATGCCAGATTTGAGGGATTCTATACACCTGGGCATGCTTTGGGTCTGGCAGATGTTCAATAATCATTGGCAGCACTGCTTCATCAACTGGAGCTATTTCCTGAAGTTTGGCTTCATCGCCTTTTCCAGTTAATTCAAAAATATCTTTAAAAGAAATGTTTTTCTGCTCCATTGTTCTTTTTGAAACAGCCCATTTTTTCATTGCAGAACCAAAGCAAACAGCGCCATTTTCAACACTAACCTTCCACTGCTCTGCAAATTCTTCAGGAGCAAACTGGGATATTAATTTATTAATGTCATTTATTAATTTTAATAATCTTTCAAATGTCTGCTCTTTTGTTAATCTTAATTCATTCAAAAGCCTGTCAACCTTGTTAACAAACAAAACAGGGCGCGCTTTTTCCTTCAATGCCTGCCTAAGGACTGTTTCTGTTTGGGGCATAATGCCTTCTACTGGATCAACAACTAAAACAACTCCGTCAACTGCTCTCATTGCTCTTGTTACATGCCCTCCAAAATCAACATGCCCCGGAGTATCAATCAGATTTATTAAATAATCCCTATCTTTGTAATTGAATCCCAAAGATATGTATGCTGATTTTATAGTCATTCTTCTGTCTTTTTCAATTGCCTCATAGTTTGTATATAGAATTTCGCCTGCAACTGATTTTGAGATCAAGCCAGCTTTTGCTAGTAAAGAATCAGTCAGTGTTGTTTTCCCATGATGAACATGCGCAATTATTGCAACATTTCTTATACTTTCAACATCAGACATTATTTTTGTTATTTCAGACACAACAAATTCTTTTCTTACCATAAAACCGCTGCTTTTATCTGTTTATTATCCAAATTAAATTCTTAAAAATTTTATTAAAAACTTTTCAATTTTTTTATGAAATTCTGGATTTGCTCTATTATAATTATTTAATTCATCAGATACAGAAATATTTAATTTGTCTTTTAATCCAAGAATTTCTTTAGTGCGAAATTTTTTTGGCAAATTGCCATGCACTGCCAAATTATGCGCAGGTGTTCGCAAATCCTCATTTGTTAAAGAAAGAATTTCTTTATTCATGCATTGATCTGGCAGTTCATTATATGTAAATTTTGTTAAATAATGGGCTATTGTATCTCCATTAACATAATAATAAGCAGGCAGTTTAAGAATTTCCAAAGTCATATATTCTTTTGGCAATTTATTGTTTGATGCCAATAAAGATGCAATAGTATTATAATTATTTTTCGGATAAATTCTTGGGTTTTCTAATTTAAGAATTTCCAAAGTCATCCATTCCCTAGGCAGATTATTATCCTCTGCTAATTTATATGCTTTTGTTGTTCCCTTATTGTCAATTACTTTTGATAAGTCATTAAAATTATATTTATCTATTATTTTTGTTTTTTTCATATTTATCTCCTTGATTTATATTATTAATTGTCTAAATTTCAAGCATTGCTTTCATACTTCTCAAAAATAAATAAAATATTTCTGCTTTATTAAAAATATTTGATTTGCTATTTTGCGCTTCTTGCCATTCTTTCAATTTCATTCTTTCTTTTTATTGCATAGCCATTCGGATCATTTTTAGCAGCCAGAATAAGTTCATTTGCCAATCCATTAGTCAGTGTTGTTTTTTTGTCAAAAGATGCCAGAATTGCTGCAATAGCAATATTTCTCAGTGAAACGTCAAGCCTTCTGCTCGCGCTTATATCCAATGCAATATTTGAAATTATTCCTCCATATCTCACTCTGGTTGTATCTTCAATTGGAGCTGAATTTTCAAGCGCCTGAATATAAACCTGCAAAGGATTCTGCTTCGTCTGCTCAAATATATAATCAAATGCATCTTCAATAATGTGTATTACTTTTAATTTTTTGCCCTGCAGCCTTCCCTTTGTTCTTATTACATGCCCGCTAATTTTCCCTCCAGTTCCTCCTCTCATTAATGAGTTTGCCAGTCTTTCAATTATGTTTATTTTTGCTTTTGAGAAATCTTTCTGGCTGGTTCTTCTGAATGATACAGGATATTTCAAATCATTTAAATTAATGTAATTTACAAGGCTGGGGTCTGTTACATTAACATCATAACTGTATTTGTCAAATAATAAATTAGCCATAGTCATCATCTCTTTGGTTTTTCAATTTTGCCCTTTCTTAATAATTTCAGATTTGCACCGTTTACAGCAACAACTTTGTACTTCATTCCAGGTATGCACCCCATCTGTCCTCTTTGGGATCCTCCAAGCCCTTCTATTGTCACTTCATCGTGCTCATCAATATATGTTATGCTTTTATCACCAGGGACAAATGCGCCCACTGTTCTTCCATTCTTAATTATCTGCACTCTGACACATTTTATTTGCCCTGAATTCGGCTGCTTTTGCATAAGTGCAAATTTCTGCAGGACAAGGCCCTTTGTTCTAGGGACTGTTCCCATTGGATCAAATTTTTGCTTAAGTTTGAATTTTTTTCTTTTCAGCCATTTTTTCAGCAGCCTCTGGTGTTTCCTTTGTCTTACCAATTTACGAGCTGCAAATTCTCCATTTCCCAATTAATCACTTTGTTTTTCTTTATTTTTTTATCTTTTTTCTTTTTCTTCTAATTCTTTTGAATTGCCTTCCTGATTAATAATATTACTGTTTTCAATATTAGCACTATTGTTATTATCTGAATTATTGCCTTCCTGATTAATAATATTACTGTCTTCAATATTGGCATTATTATTATCTAAATTCTTAAGTATATTTGAATTTCCTGGATTTATAACTGACAATACTGATACTGAATAAGGCTTGCCGCATACTGATCCCAATTCAGCAGATGTTCCATTGAACAATTCCAATTTAATATTTGCAATATTTGAAATATATTTTATGTCATTTAAATTATCCTCTTTATTGATTGATGCCATAATAACTAATTTTACTGAATTATTCTCAATGGATTTCAATACCTGCTTTATTCCAAGCATTACTTCTCCGCTGTCAACAGCTAAACGTATGTCATTTGAATGTATCATTTTTATCAATTATAAAAAATTATTTTAAAATAAAATAATAAAGCAAGAATCAAAATCAACCGAATAATCCTGCTAATCCAGATGCTGCCTCTTCTTCTGTTTTTTTGTTTTCTTCTTTTGGTTTTTCCTTGTGTTCTGGTTTCGTCTCTGCCTTTGCTTGTCCTGCAGGGGATGCCATCTGCATATTTTCAGCTGATTTCAGTATTTCCTTTATGTTCACGTCTTTTAATGATTCAACAATTGCTTTTGCTTTTGCTTCATCAGGACTGAACCCTGCTGCTTTTACTACTTCAAGCAAACTCTTTTCATTTATTTCTTTTCCTGCTGCATCTATTAGAAGTGCTGCATATACATATTCCATATTTTTCACCTTAAAAAATCATTATTTATATATTTAATTATTAATTTATAATATTTCTATTCAATTTATTTTTAATTTTTTCACTGGCTATTTATTGAATTATTTAATGTAATTGTATTTATAAATGCATTTAATAAAAGCTTTTCTATGATTCCTTTTTCATATAACTGCGCTTTTAATCCAAGATATATTGCATTATTGTATGCTTTTGCAACAAATGTGCTTATTGTATATTTGTTTATTATGTTTTTCTGCAGGCAGATTGCCAATGCGCTATTAAATGATTTTATCATATCATTGACTATTTTGTCTTTATTAATATTTAGAACCTCTCTATTAAACAATAAATCCTGATAAAATATTAAATTTGGAATTATTGAGACTGTAAATGGCTTTATGTCTAAAATTCTCAGCACTTTTGAAATCTGCGGCGTTATTACTTCATCCTTCCTGATTATTTTATCAGTTCCTATAACAACCTTGCCTTTTTGGATCTGTACATTTATTCCTGCCTGTTTTAATTCAGTGACTGTCTGGCCCGGCTGAATACTTGTTTCCCCGCTTTTTATTAATATGTCCTCAATTGATTTTTGGTTTGGTTTTGCAAAAAGCTTTAATGAATTTGATTTGAATTTCTTAAATATTTCAAAAGCTGAATCATTAGTTAATAAAATTACATATTGCACCTTGTTATTTTTTAATTCATCAAACAGGGGCTTCAATTTGGCTTCTTTTTCCAAAACCCTTAATAATATTTTTTTTCTTGCAAATATTATTTTCGTGTCCTTTTTAAAACTATTTTTTGATTTCTGCAATAATTTATCCGGAATATTTTGAATCTGAACTAGGCCTATTGTACTGTAATTATTTATTTCCTGCTGCATTTTTTTTACAAATTCAATTTTTTGAGATTTTGAGAACATAAACTCATTCATTAATTATTATTCATTAATTATTATTTATTAATTATATTAATTTTAATGCATTGCTCATTGTTAATTTTGTATAAACCGACTTTATGGTTTGCTTGCCCAGTTTTTTTGATACTGAATTTAAAATAGCATCAATATTATCTGCAATATCCTTTACGTCCATATTTTCAGTTCCAACAACGCAGTGGATTGTCGGAAGATATTTTCCTTTGCTCTTTAAAGTTATTGAACTTGATAAATTCTTAAACACGTTTTCAATATCGCCTATCAATGGTTTTGGCATTTTATTTCTCGGGCCTAAAAACTGCCCAAGATTTTTTGCAATGACCGGCATCAGGCCAGGCTCTGCAAGAAGGTCATTTAAAAGCAATTCATTTCTTTTTATTTTATCATTTGCAATTGAGGGAATTGCATTGCTGCTGATTATTTCTTTTGCACCAAGTTGCTTTGCTTTTTCAGTAATATCTCTTTTATCAGCAAAAACAACAACATTAGTTATCTTGCCCTTGCTTTTTGGCAAAACTATTTCCATATTCAGTCTATTTGCCTGATTTGAAAAGTCAAGCCCCTTAAAATTAATCGCAAGCTCCACGGTCTGAACAAATTTTCTTTTCGCTTTATTTTCATTGATAAATTTACTGAATTTATCAAAAATTTCTTTATCCATATAATCAGTCCCTCCTGTAAAATACAGTTTTTACGGGAAAATTAGAATTAATTGATTAATTAATTAAAACAAAAAAGTATTTAAATATTAACAAAAATTGCAGACGCATAAGATATATTTCTGCAGATATATCAATAAAATATTACTCCTTTATTTTTATTTTTATTGTTGCGGTTGTGGAAGTATTCTTATGTTTTATTGTTTCAGCCAGATGCAGGATATTTTGAAATACAAAGTCTGGTTTTTCTCTTGCTATCTGCTCAGGAAAACTCATTCCATGATCAAGGACTATCAAAGATTTGCATCCAGCATCTCTTGATGCCCATATATCTACAACAGTATCTCCTATTTCGCATACATTATCCAAAGCAACACCCAATTTTTCTGCAGCTTTTATTATTCCTTCTCCTGAAGGCTTTTCCTTTGTAATATCTTCTTTGCAAATAACTGCATCTAAAATGTTATAATAAGGAACATCTCTTTCAACTGCTTTATGGCCTCCATTCGAAAATAATGCAACTTTGTAGCCCTTTTCTTTTAATAATTTCATTGCATACTCTGATCCAGGAATAGTTTCAACTAATTTTTTTCCTTCTTCTGAATTGAAAAATTCTCCATACTCATCATAAATTATTTGTGTTATTCTTTCAACTTCTGCAGCACTTGTTTTATCAGTATAATTTTTAACCATATTCATAACATAATCTTCAGCATCAGGCTTTTTTAAGATATTGTCTAATTCATTTTCTTTATTAATATCTGAGATTGCAAGAAGCGCATTTATGCATTTTTTTCTGTTTTTGTATTGGCCCAATCCTTTTAAGTGCCATACTGATTCTGAATCAAACTTGTAGTCTAAATTGCAGGATTTAAATCCTATTTCAAATGATTTGCTGTCTAGTTTTTGGGTATCTCTTAATACACCACCGACATCTACAACAAAAAGTTCTATATTTTTATGCAATTCATCTATATCCTCTATTTTTTTACTAATGCTGCCAGTTTCTACGGCCGCTATATCCAAAATAGGAGAATTTATATTGTTTAATATAGCCTCCTTCCTTTTTATGCTCTTTAAATATTGCTCTGATTTTTCATTCATTTTATCACCTCACTTTGCATCTGAATTAAAATTTACAAGTTATAGTTTGATTAATAAAAGATTAAAATATTTAAAGATTTTATTCTGCTCGTTAATTGCCATTATTTTTATTTTCTTGAAATATCTGCTATTTTTTTATAAAATGCCTTGCACCAACTTCTGTTATTTCTGATTTAAATGCATTAAAGTTATTTTTTTTCATTATATCAATTAAATGGCTTGATTTATTCTTATCAATAAATGCAATTGCAATCCCGCCTCCCCCGCCTCCGCTTAATTTTGCGCCATATGCTTTATTTAATTTTGATAATAAAATAGCTTTATTTAACTTATTTGTTGAAACACCCAATTTGTTCAGCAGCTCATGATTTTTATAAATTTGTTTCCCAAATTCTATTATATTATTTTTTTTCAAATATCCCAAGCCCCTATTGCAGCACAATTCTATTTGATTCAGTATTTTTCCTGTTCTGGCTTTATTTTTATTATATAATTTAGAAACATGCAGAACTGTTTCAGCAGTGCTTTTTTTCGGGCCTGTATCAATTATAACCAAATCTAAATTTTTTATATTATTTATATTATAAGATCTGATTTTTGAATTTTTATATGATATAATCCCCCCAAAATATGATGCCGCAATATCAATTTTTCCAGCATTCTTATTTTTATGCGCAATTATTTCCCCATGTCTTGCAATTTCAGTTATTTCACTGTCTTTTAATTTTTTATCAGCCATACTGATTAAAGAAATAGTAAATGCAATAAAACATGCAGCAGAACTTGCAAGGCCTTTTTTTTCAGGGATGTCTGAACTTATTTCCACTTTCTTTCCAAATATATTGATATTATTTTCAAGTAATTTTGCAGAAATCAAGCCGTAGGCAAATATCTGCTGCAATAAATCTTTATTAGTTTCAATTTGCTTTACTAATTTAGGATCAATATATTTTTTATAAATTAAAAGATTTTTGAAATCAAAATTATTTATGTTATTGAAATTTTTATTATAATTGTCCCGGATTTTCTCTATTAATTTTTTATTAAGTATGATTGTTTGATTTTTATCTTTCAAATAAATAGCAATTAAGTCTTTTTTGTACTTTTGTATTTTTGCAATTGCAAATCTATTAATTGTTATTGCAGCGCATTTTTTGCCATAAACAACAGCATGCTCTCCAAACAATTTCAGAACTCCAGGAGCCCTGGATAAAATATTGGCCATTATTTAACACTATTTAATTTCCTCATAAATAATATTTCGTCAAGAATGTTTATTTTATTTATCAATAGAGCATTATTTTGGGATAATATACAGTTGTAAATAGAACAAAATAATAAATATTTTTACTTCATTTAAAATTTACAAAACTTTAGTAAATTATTTGTTAATATTTGTTGAGCCAATGGAAATTAATTCACCAATTATAAATTATTATTATAATTACATAATAATTATTTTAAAAAATTTTTTTAGTTTTATTCATGTTAGCTATTTTAACCCGTATATCCAAATAGTCGGGCTTGTTATTGCAATAATAGTTTTTTTGATTGCATTATCCTTGATTGTTTCATTATTTGTTTATTTTGTTGGCTGGATAGAAAGAAAATTAATGGCAAGAATGCAGTCAAGGCATGGCCCGACATATGTTGGAAAATTTGGCATATTGCAGAATTTTGCGGATCTTGTAAAATTATTATCAAAAGAGCATATTAATCCAGATAATGCTGATAAAATATTTCCTAGCCTGATACCAATTGCTTTTGCCTTGTTTTTCTTTATGCTGATTTTTATACCTATAACTCAGAATTTTATTGGATTTGAGACAAGTCTTGGAATTATTATTATATTTGCATTGCTTTCTTTTAGCCCGCTTATGATGTTTTTGCTTGGCTGGACAAGTGGAAATAAATTTTCATCAATTAGTGCACAGCGATCAATTATGATGATGATAAGTTATGAAATTCCAATGCTAGTCTCATTAATTCCAATAATAGCGCTTGCGCATGGTTTTAATTTCAGTTCAGTGGTAAATGCGCAGCAGCATTACTGGTTTTTGTTTATTATGCCGATTGGATTTATTGTATTTTTTATAACATTATTAGCAGAACTTGAAAGACAGCCTTTTGATTTGAGGGAGGCAGACAGTGAATTAATAGCAGGATGGTTGAATGATGTAAGCGCCCCTTATTATGCACTTGTATTATTTATTGATTATCTTAGGATATTTATAGGTTCTTTACTAATCTCAATATTATTTTTGGGTGGCTGGCTTGGACCTTCATTTTTACTGCCTATTTTTTGGATTCTTACAAAAGTAATTATTATCACATTAATAATAATTTTAATACGTGCAACAATGATTCGTATGAGACTTGATAAAATAATAAAATTTGGGTGGAATTATCTATTGCCTTTGGCAATAATAAATTTGTTCATTACTTTTTTGATTTTTATAAAATAGAGAATTTAGTTTAATTATTAAAAATATAAATAGTAATATATATTATATTTGATTATATTAAAATTATTAATTAATAATTATTGATTATTTATAAAAAATGGTGTAAAATTGAAAAACGAAGAGTACTTTGAATTATTAGACAGGGCATTTTCAAAAAGACCTGATTTAGCAATTGATATTTCTGATTTTAAAATACCAAAAGTTGATGCTTTTATTGAAGGAAATAAAACAATAATAAGAAATATTGGAATAATTGCTGACAAAGGAAGAAGAAAAATAATAGATATTGCTAGATTTTTAAGCAAAGAGCTTGGAGTTCCTGTTAATAATGAAGAGCAAAGAATCATAATTAATGGAAAATTTACAACAGAAGATTTGGATAAAAGAATTGAAAAATATTTTCATACTTATGTTATTTGCAAAGAATGCAAAAAACCTGACTCCCATTTAGAAGTAATTGGGGGTGGAATGTACAATTTCATATGCGAAGCCTGTGGAGCAAGATATGGTGTAAAATATTATTAAAATATTGGTGATAATTATTAATACTAAAAATTATAGGCCAAAATATAAAAAATATAATAATAATCCTGAACAACAATTTCAAAAATTGAGGCTGCCAATGGGCGAAGAAGTTATTGGAAGGGTTATTAAAATACTTGGTGCAACAAGATTTGACGTCAATTGTGTTGACGAAAAAGAAAGAATATGCGGAGTTCCTGGAAAATTCAAAAGAAGATTTAGAATTAAATTGAATGATATTGTAATTGTTAAACCGTGGGTTGTTCAAAGCGATGTTCGTGGAGATATAGTTTATAGATATGCCTTTTTTGAAATAAATAAATTAAGAGAAATGAAAAAATTGAGTATATGAACTTTAAATTACAAAGTGCAATGGAATATTTAATGACATACGGCTGGGCTATTTTAATAATAGCAGTTGTATTGGCAGCGCTTGACATGCTCGGTGTTTTTAATCCGTCAGCATTTGCTAAAACATTCTGTGTTTTTGAATCCGGAATAACTTGCCAAAGCGCTATATTATTTACAAATGGAACAGCAGATATTAATATAGTACAAAATACAAATTCGCCCATTAATATCACTTCAATTAATTGCAATACCAATCCAACAGATTATTCAAATAGCATTACTCCAAATACTATTTTGGCAATTAGTGATAATTATTCATTTTCAATCCAATGTTTTTCAAATTCAACTAAATTTTCAGGACCAATTGGTTCAATATTTGATGGCTATATCACAATAAATTATACAGACATTGAATCACAATTTCCACATAGCAATTCAGCACACGTGTTATTAAAAATAAAATAATTGGTGATTAGATAGAAATAATGGATTTTGCATACAAATATCCATTTTCAGATGAAGCAAAACAAATAATTTCAGAACAAAAAATAGATTCAAATAATGCTATTTATTTAAATATTGGGAAAATTAGAGTCGAAGAGGCATTAAAAAACAATAGAATAGAATACTTAAATATTGGTTATGATTCTGGAAAGTTAGAATTTATAATAAGTTATGTTTTTGCAAGAATTATTATTAGTGCATTAAAAAATTATTATTTGCTTGATGTCTATGTTGATGCTGAAGTAAAAAGGTGCATTGAAGCAATGCAGAAGGAAAACAATGATAAAATAATTTATCTTGCAAACCAATTAAAGATCAATATTAATTTAAAATATTTAAATAAAAGCATTTTATTTTCAATACCAATTTCAGAATTATTAAAAAACAATAAACATAATCAATTAAATTTAGTGAATTTAGGATTAAATGAAGGATTAGTTTATTTAAAAAAATTTGAATTGCTTAAAATTATTGAAGAGCCGATAAAAAAATCAATCAAAAAAAATCTGCCTATTTCTCAAAATAAAATACCTAAACAGGCATTTGAATATGCAAGGCAGATTAAAATTGAGGAGTTTAAAGCAAAAGAATCTGAAGCAAGATCTCCAAAGCAATACATATGGATTGAAAAATTGATTAATATTCCAATTCCTGATGTAAGGCATAGGATTGTAAATCTGATTCTTGCCCCATATTTTATAAATATTAGAAATTTTGATGAACAAAGAGCATTTGAAATAATATCTGAATATATTGAAAAATGCAAACAGCTTGAGGGCAATACAAAAATAAATGATTCTTATATAAAATACCAGTGCAGATATGCTAAAAATAAAAAATTAAGGCCTTTGTCATTTGAGAGGGCAAAGGAATTATTAAATAGTGTATTAAATTTAGATGATTTAAAAAATTAATTTTAAAATAGAATGGTAATTTATTGATAATAAGTTTTTGTTATATTTGTTCAAATAAAGCAAATAGTATCTGCATTAAATGCAAAAAATCAGTTTGCGACCTGCATTATAATAAAGAAACAGGTTTATGTATAAATTGCAAATCTGGATTATATTTAAAAAATAATAAACAAAAATAATAATATTAAACTGATCAAATGAAACAAAATAATAAAGATGAATTAAAAAAGATATCATTAATCAAACATAAAAAATATAGGGGGAAAATCCAGATAATTGGAAAAATGAAAATAAAATATAGCGATCTTAAAATTTATTACACACCTGGAGTTGCATATCCCTGCCTTGAAATAGCTAAAAATAAAAATTTATCATATGAATATACTAATCGCGGAAATAATGTTGCAATCGTAACAAATGGGTCTCGAATATTGGGTTTGGGGAGTATTGGACCAGAGGCAGGGATGCCTGTAATGGAAGGCAAGGCATTATTGATGAAAAAATTTGGTGCAATTGATGCCATTCCTTTGGCAATAAATGCAGAAAAAGAAAATGAAATAATAAATTTTGTGAAAATGATAGAACCTTCATTTGGGGCAATTAATATTGAGGATATCCAGATGCCAATGTCATTAAGAATTGTTCATAAACTAAGACAGGAACTTAAAATTCCTGTTTTTTATGATGATAGTGATGGTACTGGGATTGTGGCAAGAGCAGCATTAATAAATGCAGTAAAATTGGTTAATAAGGATATAAATAAAATAAGTATTGTAATTAATGGATCAGGTGCAGCAGGGCTTGGAATTGCAAATATTTTAATAAATTCAGGAATTAAAAACATTATTATGTGCGATACTAGTGGAATTATATATAAGGGAAGAAAAGAAAATATGAATGAATTCAAAAAAGAAATATCTGAAAAAACAAATCAAAACTTAAAGAAGGGAAAAATAGAGGATGCTGTTGATGGTGCAGATGTATTAATTGGCGCATCAACTAAAAATGCATTTTCTAAGGAATTAATACAAAAAATGAATCATAAAGCAATTGTTTTTGCGCTAGCGAACCCAATTCCTGAAATCAGTTATAATGATGCAAAAAATGCAGGGGCTGCTATTGTAGCTACAGGAAGAAGCGACTTCCCAAATCAGATTAACAATTTTATTGCATTTACAGGAATATTAAGAGGTCTTCTTGATGTACATGCAAAAACAATAAACAACTCAATGCTCATTAAGGCAAGCGATGCACTTGCTGGAATAATTAAAAATAGAGAATTGAATTCTGAATACATAATACCTAAATTTAAAGATGAAAAAACAACAATAAATATAACAGCTGCAATTGCAAACGAGGTCGCAAAGGAAGCAATGAAAATAAAGGCTACTGCAATAAGAATAAATATGGGGGAAATATTGAAAAGAACAGAAGAGTTATTTAAAAATTATGATAAAATTGAAAAAGATTTGGGCGAATAAATGAAAGTGTTTATACTTGCAGGAGGATATGGCAAAAGATTAAGGCCTTTAACAAATAAAATTCCAAAGCCATTGATAATGCTTGACGACAAACCAATTATTGAATGGCAAATACAATGGCTTAAATCAAATAATATCAATTCATTTGTAATAGGTTTAGGCTATTTAAAACATAAATTAATCAGTCATTTTAAGAAAAAAAATCATAATGTTGAATATGTTGTTGAAACTGAGCCATTGGGAACTGGGGGTGCAATAAAAAATGCAGAGGACATACTTAAAAATGAGGAAAAATTTATGGTTATAAATGGGGATATAATAACAAATCTGGACTGCTCAAAATTATTTTTATCAAAAAATGATCTTGTTTCAATGGCTTTAGTCCCTTTAAAAAGCCCATATGGTGTTATAAAAACAAGAAATTTAAGAGTTGTGGAATTTAGAGAAAAACCAGTACTAAAAGGTTATTGGTTAAATGCTGGAATTTATTTAATGTCAAAAAAAATATTTAATTATCTTCCAGAAAAAGGGGATGTTGAAAAATTATTTCAGGAATTGGCACTAAAAAATAGAATAAATGGTGTAAAATTTACAAATATCTACTGGAGGTCTATTGATTCAATTAAAGATATGGAAGAAGGTTCATTAGACTTGAAGCTCAAAAAAATATATACCTTATAAATATTGCTGCATTTTATTTTCTGTGAAATTTTTTAAGTTCTTCGAATTGCTGTATTTTTAATCTTTCAATTTCTTTTTTATTTCCAGAAAAAGAATACATTTGTATTGCTAATTGGATATGATTTGCATTTTCAAAATGATGTGCTGCTTCTTCATACCATCTTTCAACAGCTTTATATTGATTCATTTTTAATTTATCTATTGCTCTTGCTGTTTTTAAACAGTCAATACCTGCTTTAAATTCATTGGAATGAAAATCATTATTATACAAAACATTTAATTTAGATTTCTGATTCATAAAATTACTTAATTTTATTTTTAAATAATAAAATATTAAATTCAACTTCATATATAAACTTTTCTTTTAATTAATGCTAAAAAATATATATCTTGTTGATTTAATTAATAATTAATTTAAATAATGAAATATAGATAAAAACAGATAATATGAAAGTTATTGATAAGCAGATTGATTATTTTTTAAAAAAAGGAATAGTAGCATCATTAAGAGAATTACCCTATAAAATTGATAGAGAAGTATTATTAAATGAAAAACATAAAGGAAAAGTAATAAAAATCATAAGTAATCCTAATTTTAGACAGCTGCAGGTATACCAAAAATTAAGCGGTTTTGGGAATACAAAAGAATGGATAGAGGCAACAAAAATAATAAATGATGGTAATAAACCTCAATTTCTTGTTGTTATAGAAAAATTAAAAGAAAATATGAAAAATCAAACAGCAGACAATTAAATATGTAAATAATACAAAAACTGGATTTGTATTTTATTTATAAACTCTTTTTAATATTATTTCTATAGCTTATAATTAATATTATTTAATTATTTAAAACTAATTTTATAGTGGAATTATGAATGGAGAAATTATTTACTTATTCATGTATAATACAGGTACTCCTTTTATTAATGAAGAATTAAATAAACTGCTTAAAAATAAGGAAGATTTTTCAAAATACGAATTCACACGGCCAACACCAGAAGAAATTTCAATATTTAACATTCCATTGATATTCAATTTAAATGATGAAACAATCAATATAGATAGTACTCCAATAAAAATAAAGGCACAGGTTGCTATTTATAATACAGGATCATTTTCAATAAGATTAAGAAGTATTTTGAATAACATAACAATGGAACAATTGCATAAATTAAGTTTTGATAATAAAATAAAGGCACAGATAAAAATTTTTGCTGAAAAATCCAAATCAAAAATTGAAAATAATTTAGCAAAAATAAGAAACATAAAAATTAATGAATTTACTGAGTATTATGAATTTTATTATATAAATGGTGAAAAAAAAGACATACTTAAAAAATATAAAAAATTCATTGCAGGTTTATTGATTGATGAACCAATAGTTGACACATTGGATGAAAATTATATAAAAGAAATACTTGCAAAAAATATATCTTATAATATTGATGATATATTTTTTGTTGGGTGGGAAAGTGCAGTAATTATAGATAAATTAAAGTCCTATGAATATGAATTAATTGTTGCTGAAATTGCAAATATTCAATTTCTTGAAATGCGTGTTTATAGAAAAGAAATAATTAATATGCTAAAATCAACTCGTGCCATTGTATCTGAAAATTCAAATATTAATTTCCTGCAAAAATTATATAAAAAAGACTTGAATAACTCAAATTTAATACTTGGAAAATTCTATGATAAAACAAACGATATGTTAAATAATGTAATTGAGACTCCTTTTGGATTTGGTGAATGGTATTTATCAAAATTATATTTTTTATTCTCAAATGTTTTTAAATTAGACCTATCAAAAAATTCTTTAAAGGATAATTTGGAACTAATTGAAAAAAGAAGAAATTTCATTTCAGATACAATTGAATCTATTCATTCTGATTCCTTAGAATTTATAATTATATTTTTAATAATAATTGAGGTTATATTAGAATTAATTTATATTTTAAAAATATATTAAATTTAATATTATAAATTTATAAATTCATGATGGGATGAAGAATCAGTTAAGTATTATTATTTTTTCTAGAAATGACGTTGAAGACGCATTTGAATTAATTAAAGATGTATATAGCATTTGCAATGAAGTTGTTGTTATTGACCAGAGTGATGATCAAAAACATAAGTTCTTAATAAATAAAAAAAAGGAAAATAATTTCAAAAAATTAAAAATATTCTATTCTATTGCTTTGGGAGACCCTGCGCCTTTAAGAATGTGGGGGCTGAGTAAATGTAGTGGGAATTGGGTTTTTCTGATTGATACAGATGAAAGATTAAATGAGGATTTAAAAAGAGATATTAAAAAAATAATTAATGTAAAAAATGTTGACGGGTTTGCAATAAAAAGATTTGAGAAGTTTAATGATAGACAAAAATTTATTGGATTTACCTGGCAGATAAGACTTTATAGAAAAAATAAGGCAGAATATAAAGGTTTAACACACGAATTAGCCAATATAAATGGAACTGTTGAAAGATTACAAGAAAAATATTTTATGAACCATAATATAAACTACAATGCAAGGCCAAGAGAATATGGAAAATTAGATAAATTTTATTTCAGAATGAGTTATAATACAATGAATCAAGAGATATCAGAAAATATTTATAAATTTATGCTGTTTAAAAATAAAAATAATTTTATTATAAAAATAATAAATTCAATTATTGTTTTATATGAAAAATTGGGATTTAAAAAACCTGAAAAAGAACTAAGCAATATAGATTATTTTATGTTTTATTTGATAAAAAATTCTGGATTTTCAAAAAGATTATCAAATAAGATAAATTTAATTGATATAATTAAATCTGGTATAAATCTTTTGAAGCAGATTAAAAAATGGAAAAAAGAAGAGGATTCTAAAGACGTATTTGAAATATCAAAAATAATAAATAAAATAGGCATAATAAAATTTTTAGGCCTTAACAAAGATTCAGTAATCAGTGCCCTGATTAAAAAATATAAAAATAAACCGCAGGGGATTGATTTACTCATATATTTATTAAAAAATAGATATAGGCAAATTAAAAAAAATACATAAAAAGAAATTTATATTTAAGTATTTATTATAATAATTAATTTCTCATATACTATATTTATTTTAAAATAGTATAATTATAACTTATTTTTATTTGTTTAATTTATTTAATTTTTTAATGATATTTATGGACGCATTGTCAGAAACATTCAAAGCAAAATTTGATGATTTTTTTGAAAGATTCTATAGAACAGAAATAGACTCGTTAATCATCTCTTTTCCTGAAAAAAGAAGCCTTAATATAGATATCAAGGATCTTGAGAAATTTGATCCTAATTTAGCATATGAATTAATTGAAAAACCAGACATAATACTAAATGCTGCAAATGAGTCGTTAAAGCAAAAAATAGAGAGCATTGAGGAGGAAAAAACAAACAAAGAAGTTCATGCAAGGTTTTTTGGGCAAAATATTTATACACCTCTTGTTCAGGATGTTGGGTCTGATTTTATAAATAAAATGATTTTGCTTGACTGCTTGATTGTTAAAAGATCTGAGATCAGCCCAATGATAAAAATAGGTGTTTTTAAATGCTCTTATTGTAATTCTATATTTAAATTCAGGCTTGATAAGGATGAAGTTCCGGATTTATGCCCGCAATGCAAAAGAAAGTCATTAAAACAATCACAAGAAGATGCAGAATTTATAAATATGCAAAAAATTGCAATACAGGATCCGCTAGAAAAACTTCGCGGAAACTCGCCAACATGGCAATTAGAAGTATGGATTGAGGATGATCTAGTAAACACTGTAATTCCTGGAGATAGAATAGATTTAACAGGAATACTTAGGATAAGGCAAAGAAAGCCCAGCCACGGAAAAAAGGCAAATGAAACTAATTTATACACAATGTATGTAAATACTGTATCAATAATACCAAAACAGAAAGAATTTGCAGAACTTTCAATTTCTGATGAAGAAGAAAGATTAATACTGGAATTTTCAAAAGATCCCAATATATTTGAAAAAATCGGAAAATCAATCGCACCTTCTGTTTATGGCCATGATGAAATAAAGCAGGCAATTGCATTGCAATTGTTTGGGGGAACTAGCGGAAAAGTACTGATTGACGGCGGATTAATAAGAAGCGATATACACGTGTTGCTTATTGGGGACCCTGGCAGCGCAAAAACTAGAATTCTGCAAACAGTTACAAAGTTAGTGCCTAAGGGAATTTATGTTTCCGGAAAATCAGTAACTGGCGGTGGCATGACTGCTGTTGCTGAAAGAGATGATTTTTCAGAAGGCGGATGGACATTAAAAGCAGGGGCGCTGGTACTCGGAAGCGGCGGTATTGTATGTATTGATGAATTTGATAAAATCGGTGATGAAGATAGGGCGTCATTACATGAAGCATTGGAATCCCAGACAGTAAGCGTTGCAAAGGCAGGCATAATAGCAACATTCAATGCAAAGGCGTCTGTATTGGCTGCAGCAAATCCAAAATACGGCAGATTCGACCAGACTGAATATCCTAGCGAACAATTCAATATTCCACCAACATTATTATCTAGATTTGATTTGATATTTCCAATAACAGATATTGCTGATGAAGAACTTGATAAGAATATTGCAACCCATATATTAATACAGCATTCTGCAGTAAGCAATAATTTTGAAAATGAAAACAAGAGCAAAAATAATGAAGAAAACATATATAGAGAAATAGAAAAGCCGCCTATTGATAGTGAATTGTTAAGAAAATATATTGCATATGCAAAGAAAAACAGGAATCCGAAACTAAGTAATGAAGCTTCAGATAAAATAAAAACATATTATATTGAACTGAGAAAAAGCGGTAAAAAAGAGGGATACATTACAATAACACCAAGGCAGATTGAAGGATTGGTGAGAATGGCCGAAGCAAGCGCAAAAACAAGATTGAGCGACAATGTTGAAGGGGTTGATGCTGAAAGAGCAATAAACTTGGCAGAATTTATGTTTAAAACCCTTACTGTTGATAAAAGCGGAAGAAGAGATATAGATACATTATTGACTGGACTGCCCAAAGAAAAAGTAGATAAACTGAATGCAATAATAAATATAATTAAAAAATTAGAGCAGGATGAGGGGTATGCAAAAATGCAGAGAATAATTGAGGAGGCGGAAAAAGCAAATATTGATTCTGGCACAGCAAACAAATATATTAATGATCTGGAAAGAAGCGGAGACATATTTATGCCAAAACCAGGAATAATAAAAGTAGTGAGACGTGAAAATGAATAATAATTCTTGGAATAATTAGTAGCAGATAATTGCGATTATGCCGAACAATGTTAAAAAAATAATTAAATATATCCAAGCTGCTTAAGTTTTTTTCTTATTAATTTTGCTTCATAAAATTTCTTATCATCAAGATTTTTTTCACTCAAAATAATTCTTAATAAAAAACTCATATAACTTGAAACTGATTGAAACCCGGTATTTTGTATGTGCTTTTCCACTTTTTTGAATAATGGCAATGGTATTGAAATTGATGTAAATTCTTGTTTTTTTTCTCTTTTCACTTTCATTAAATCAACTATAATTATAGATTTATTTTAGTTAATATATATTAATAATAGAAATATTTATATAATTAATTATATATAATTATTTAAATTGATTAATTATATATAATTATAATTTCAAATATTAAATTAAATGGAGATAATATGGAAAAAAAGATAAAAAAAAGTGAAATAAAATTTAAAATTAAAAAAAATATTAATAATGATATTGAAGAACTTAATAAAAATCCGACTATTGAAAACTGGGACAAATTGCAGAATATTATTAAGATAAAAAAGATCAAATATTATAAAATAATTTATCCTGATGAACTAAAAGGGAAGAATAATTTAATTAAAGCATATGCTATTCTATATGATTCTTATTTTAAGGCTGTATTTAAAGTGCCAGTAATATCAAATAACAGAGGTAAAATTGAAGGTGCAACAATATTTTTAAAAGGTTTGACATTAAATACCAGGTGATTTTATGATTCAACAAAATATTAATGAATTAGAGGAAAAATCCATATTTATATTAAGGGAGGCCAATGCAAAATTAAAAAATATTGCAGTATTATGGTCAATGGGAAAAGACAGCACAGCTGTTTTGTATTTAATTAAAAAGGCATTTAATAAAGTAATATTTCCTGTCATTCATATTGATAATGGGATTGATTTTCCGGAAACATATGAATTTAGAGATAATTTAGCAAAAAAATGGAAATTGAATTTAATTGTTGCCAAAAGTGAAATAAAAAAAGAAGTTTCTGGTTTTAGCTGTTGCGGAGCAAATAAAACAGCTGCACTTAAAAAAGTTTTAAATGATAATGGTTTTGATGGGATTATTGTTTCGATAAGAAGAGATGAGCATGGTATCAGAGCCAAGGAAAGATATATGAGTTTAAGAGATAAAAATTTTAAATGGAATTACAAAAACCAGAATGTTGAAATATGGAATAATTATGTTACAAAAATAGATAAGGGAAATCATATTAGAATTCATCCGATTCTTGATTGGAATGAAATTGATGTTTGGAATTATATTAAAAAACAGAATATTCCAATAAATCCATTATATTTATCAAAAAATAAATATAGATTTAGAAGTCTTGGATGTACTCATTGCACTTCACCGATAAAATCAAATGCAAGAACAATTGATGAAATAATCAAGGAATTAAAATCAACAAAAATTGAGGAAAGAAGCGGAAGACAGCAGGATAAAGAAAAAGAATATATAATGGAAAAGCTTAGAAGTATTGGATATATGTAATGTTTATCTGCTAAAAATTAATAGGCGTCAAACAAAATTAAGCTGGTTTTATGGAAAAATATAAAATAGTAATGCTTGGAGAAAAAGACCATGGCAAATCTACGTTATTGGCAAATCTCCTTATTGCTTCTAAATCAGTTTCACATGAAAGAATTAATGAGGTAAAAAATATTTCTAAAAAAAACAAGACAAGATTTGAACCTGCATATATTTTAGATGCATTTTCAGAAGAAAGAGATTTGGGCATGACAATAGATACAACAAGAGCCAATATAGCATATAAAAATAAACTGATTGAGTTAATAGATGTTCCAGGACATTTGGAATTAATAAAAAATATGATGACCGGCGCATCTAGCAGCGAAATTGCTGTTTTAGTTGTTTCTGCTAAAAAAAATGAGGGTTTTAAACTGGAAACAAAAAGGCATTTGTTTTTGGCATCAATGTTTAATCTTAAAACAGTAATAATTGCAGTCAATAAAATGGATGAACTGGATTACAATGAGAAAATTTTTAATAGATTAAAAAAACAAATAAATGATTTTTTAAATATGCTTGATATTAAAATTAAGCCTATATTCATCCCCATCTCAGCATATGATAATGAAAATCTAACAGTTAAATCACAAAAAATAAAATGGTATAATGGAAAATCATTATTAGAAACAATAACAGGTTTAAAAAATAATAAAAAAGGTAATGGAAAAAATAAAAACAAAATAAGAGTCCTGATACAAGACACATTTGATGAAAATAATAAATCCTTTTCAGGTATTATTTATTCTGGAAAATTAATAAAAAATAGCAAAATTAAAATACTTCCAAAAAATATAAAAGCGAAAATAAAGTCAGTTTCTTTTTTAAACAGATCTTCGAAAAGCTCTAATCTAAAAAATGTTTTAATTTCATTTTTTGATAAAGATTTGGGTGTTAAAAGGGGAGATATTATATATGATTTAAATTCAGATCCTAGTTATTTGGACAAGTTCAGGGCTAAAATATTTCTAATAAATAATATTGATCTAAAAAATTTAAAAAATATAAAAATCATTTTTAATAATAATGAATTTGGAATCAATAAAATAAATATTTTAAAGGCAATTTCTCCGCTATCGGGTAAATTAATGGATTTAAAAAAGATAATAAAACCAGATTATAGTATTAATGCAGAAATAAACCTAAATTGCAGATACCCGATTGAAAAATTTAATGAATTTGAGGAATTTGGAAGATTTTTGATATTTAACAAAAACAAATTTGCAGGGATTGGAATTGTTTTTTAATAAAATAAATAGTCGGTTGCTTGTTTTGTTATTTTTGATGAATTTAGGTAAATAGCTTATTGCACAAAAAGTTTTTATAACTTTTTTATATAGTTATTTTATTAATATTCAATATTTTAGTGGTTGTTATGTTCTATTCAGTATATAACATAGGCGATAAGCATAATTATAAGAATAAACCAGAGATAAATAAAGATGCTAAAAAATTTATTCGTCAAGAAAATAAATTAGATTATTTAAAAATTGCTGAAGACTATGTTAACAATATAGAAAAATATTTGGATTTTATCAAAAAATATAATGATCTAAAAACTATTAGCAAATACATAATTTATGCAGTACATGATTATAGGATTGCAGAGGAGACATTAATAAAGATTGAAAATGAAAGATTGAATAAATATAATAGCAATAAAAATAAAGGTATTGAAGAATTTAAGAATAAAAAATATGATGTTTTTGTTATATCAAAAAATATTGCAGATGATAAAGACAGGCAATTATTTGATAGAATAACTAGGGAAATAATTTTAATGAATAAAATCAAAAAATTGAAAAAAGAAACAAGTGAAATAATTGATGAATATTTTGGAAAAACAATAAATTAAATATATATAAAAAAATCAGCAAAAGAATGTAATAAAAAATATTTATTTATTCTGAGGTTGAAAAATATGCTATATAATAAAATAAATGAACAAAAAGATAAAAATCAAATAGCATTAATTAGGACTGGCGATAATAATTATAAAACGATTCCAAATAAGATG
>JAJZMY010000034.1 GCA_021848125.1 Microcaldota archaeon | reverse complement strand
TCACGAAGTTTTGCAGTACCGTAGCGAAAGTGTTAAGTCTGCCGCCTGGGGAGTACGGCCGCAAGGTTAAAACTTAAAGCAATTGGCGGGGGAGCACACAAGGGGTGGATGCTGCTGTTTAATTGAATCCAACGTCGGAAATATTACCATAAGAGACAGCAAGATGAAGGTCAGATTAAAGGTCTTACTAAATGAGCTGAGAGGTAGTGCATGGCGACCGTCAGTTCGTGGTGCGAACTGTCCGGTTAAGTCCGGTAAGTCAATGAGTAATCGGTGAATTAAAATGAAATTAAAACTAAATACAAAAATATGCTATTTAATAGGCTTATGCAATAGAAATGAAAATTCAATATATATTTCAACAGAATATGATGAAATATTGGAGAAATTCATTGAAATTGCAATAAATGAGCTTAGCATAAAACCAGACAAAATAATAATAAATAAAAAAGAAAATAAAATCATTGCATTTTCTTATAATTCAAAAATAAAGAATTTTTTTATCAGCATTCTGGAAACAAGAGATTATACATTTAAATATTTTAATGATTATTCTTCAAATTATTTTGCAGGTCTGTTTGACAGCAAAGGGTATATTGAAAATAATCACCTATATTTTAAAAGTATTGATTTAAATGACCAGATGATCTTGGAAAAATTCAAAATTCATTTAAGGAAAACCACTAATAATTCATATAAAATCATTTCACAAAACTTGTTTATTATACTTGTGAAGCAAAACAGTGTTAAAATAAACCTTTTCTTTAAAAAAGAAAAGCTTTAATGGAAAATAAAGAAAATCATACTTATACTTAAATAAATAATTCACTAATTATTCATTGACCCGGTAACGAACGAGACCCTTACTAACAGTTGCTATTGGTTTAGAGATAAATCAAGCACTTTGTTAGGACCGCCTCTGTTTAAAGAGGAGGAAGGAAAGGGCGACGATACGTCAGTATGCTCTGAATCTTATGGGCTACAAGCGGCATACAAAGGTTGACACAATGAGACGCAATACTGAAAAGTAAAGCAAATCCCCTAAAATCAACCAAGGTTCGGATTGAGGTTTGAAACTCAACCTCATGAAGCTGGAATCCCTAGTAATCGCTTGTCACTATCGAGCGGTGAATCTGTCCCTGCTCCTTGCACACACCGCCTGCCAAGTCACCCAAGTAGAGTCTTAGTGAGGCAGCGCTTTTGGCGCTTTCGAGTTAAGATTTTGTGAGGAGGGCTAAGGCATAACAAGGTATCCGTAGGGGAACCTGCGGATAGATCACCTAAAACTTTTAAAAAAAGTTTTTAAAAATAAATATTTCATTGTTAAACCTTAAAACTGCTAATAAAACTTCTTAAAAAGAAGTTCTCAAGAAATGAAGCTTTTAAAAAAAGCTTTTGCAAAAATGAACTTCTTAAAAAGAAGTTTTTGAAAACATAAAAATTAAATTGGTGCGAAATTGAAAGTTGTTTATTCGGATCCAAAAATAGGAAAAACAAATCAGATGGAAATAACAAATGATGTTGTTCATTATTTAATCAATAAAAAGATCGGGGAAATAATTGACGGATCTTTGCTTGGTCTGACTGGTTTTAAATTGAAAATAACAGGAGGAAGTGATAAAAGCGGATTTCCAATGAACAAAAGCATTGACAGCGCAATAAAAACCAGAATATTGAAAAGATCAGGAAAAGAGTATGAAAGAAAGAATGTAAGAGGCAAAATAATTTCAAATGAGATTGAGCAAATAAACACAGTAATTGTTGAATATGGGTCAAAGCCTGCAAGCGAATTATTTAAAATTGAGGAAGAGCAGGAGCATAAAGAAAAAGAAAGCAGACAAGAAAAGCAGGAGCCAGTGCATGAAAAAGAAAATAAAAACAAAGAAGCGCAAAAGTCCAATGACAAAGAAATAAATAAAATCAAAAATGAAAAGCAAGAAGAGAAGCAGCAACAAAAGCAAGAGCATAAAGAAAAAGAAGATAATAATTAACAAGTGAGCGTGAAACCCAAGCCACAGCCCTATCAAAACACTTATTCTAAAAAATCGTGTTTTTCATAAAACATAATTTTTACGCATTTCCTATTCTTTGCTTTTCTGGTCTTCGCAAAAAACTATCAAGATTACTAATGTCAACAAATATTCCAGGATCTGGGCGCCTGTCAATTTCTTTATTATTGATTATTTGCAAATTTGTTTCTTCTTTATGAATTATTTGCAAATTTGTTTCTTCTTTATGATATTTCCAATAGTACTCCTGTTCTTTTTTTTCAATATCTTTATAATCTAGTTTTTTATCGCTTTTTTCTTCTTTTTCTCCAATCTTATTTATTTTTGTTATATAAACCCCCATAAACACCCCCCTTTTCTTTAATGCATTAAATATTTTATAGCCTAAATGATATAAAAGCTTTTTGTATCAAAAGGCATTTGTCCCAAACACTCGAAAATTATTGGCATATTATAATTCAAGACAATATAGAGACGTTGTCCAGATTTCTTAAAAAATAAAAGTATTTATATCTAAAACTTAATAAATAAATACTGATTGGGTTGAAAAAATGTTCAATAAAAAAATCAAGAAAGCTTCAGGAGAAGAATTTAATCTATTAATCAATAATTCTAAAACAATTCTTGAGGATTTAACAGGCATTGCAATTGATCTGTCAAAATATAATATCAAAATTGCCCCTAAACTAGATTTGGAAGGCAGATATTCTGATAAAACAATTGAAGTAAATAAAAATATAAAAATTAAAGAATTTAAATCAGTTGCTGTTCATGAACTTAGCCATGGGCTTCAGGATAATTATAATTTATTAAATAATGTTAATCCTAATGTTTTAAACCATTTAAACAAAGAATATAATTTGTTAAATATATTTAGATTTACTATTTTAAACAAAAAATATAATAAGCAAAATGCTGTTTTTTATCTTAGACAAAGTATTTCAGAGGCATTTGCATATTTCAATGATTCCTTTACCAGTGTTGTTGATAATAAATCATTAAATTTATATGAAAAAAGAACGCAAATGGCAAAAAATCTTGCCTCAAATCTATCATTCCATGAATTTAGAAATTTTCGTTTTTTAATAAAAAATTTAGATTTTGAAACAAATCCAAAAAATGGAAAATTGATTTTTAATCAAGATCATCTTGATCCAATAACTGTTTCAATATTGAATAAACCAGATGTGGATCTTAAATTAGGTAGTTTTATTGCATTGATTTCTTTTGCTGCAAATGATTTCAGCATATTAAAAACTTCAGAGTCTTTATTCAAGCCATGGAAAAACATACTATACAATTTGAATAATACACTGAATGATGCAAATCAGTGGCAGAAAATTGAAAACAATTTGATTAATCTAAAAATTTATACAAACAAAAGAATTTTTACAAAAACAAAAGTTCCAATTTAATAAGAAAGGAAATAAAAAAGAAATAATTAACAATTAAATAGAAAAAGCAATACTAAAAGAAAATAATATTTAAAATAAAAGTCAGATAAAATGTTTAAAAATAAAAAGATTAAAAACCTTTCAGATCAAGAAATAATCAAAAAAATAAATAATGCAATAACAATTGTTGAGGATTTAACCGGCTTTTCCATAGAAGTGCCTAAAATTACAATAAGGCTCTTCCATAATTCAAATACAAGTCTTGGTCATTATATTCGCGGATATTATAATGACAGCATGATAAAAATAATTGAAATAAATGAAAAAATTAGAAATAAAAAATTTGTGCGTGTTATTTCTCATGAACTTAGCCATGCATACCAAGATAATAAAAATCTCATTGCACAAACGCATTCTGATAACCAATTCTATCTAAACAAAATCCAGAGCAATTGGTCTAATGGAGTTGATGAAGCATTTGCATATTTCAATGGATCTTATGCTTTTTTTATTGATCAGCAAAACGCATATAAAAAACGAGCGTCAATGATAAATTATCTTTTTTCAGATATATCCTCAATACATAATTTTTTTGATGTATTTCTATGGCTAAAAAATTTAGATTTCAAAACAAATTTCGAAGACAATAAATCCTATTTTAATCTAATTTCTTTTAATTCCAATAATACCCCTATTGTATCTAATTTATTTAATCAAAGTTTTATATCATCTGATTTGGGCAGATCAATTGCATTGATTTCTTTTGCTGCAAATGATTTCAGCATATTAAAAACTTCAGAGTCTTTATTCAAGCCATGGGGAAATATATTACATGATTTGAATATAAAATTAAATAATAAAGAGCAATTTGAAAAAATAGAAATGCGCATGAAAAAAATATTTAATTTAAAAGCAATATTTTTTAAAAAAAATCTCGCTAATTTCATAAGAAATGAAATAAACGAGCAACAAAATCCAAATTAATCTGCTTTTTGAATAATTCAGCGCAGAATATATTTTTCCAGCTTGTTTCTGTTCTGCTCTATTTTATTTTTATGGTCTTTTAGAAATTCATTGATTCTTTTTGCAAGATCTTTTTTATGCTCTCCTGCAAGCAGTGTTCCATTTCTCTCTCCATCAAATATCTGCTCTAATTTGCTGTCATCAGGTTCAAACAAATACTTATAATATTGGCAGACAACGCATTTCTCAGGATCTCCGCCATATTTTTTCTGCAGTTCAGCAGTTGCCTGCTGGCCAGTCAATGCCCTCTGGATTTTCTTCTGCACTGTTTCTTCGTCATCATTCAAGTAAATTGTATTTAATGGATCGCTGGCAGACATTTTCTGGCTTCCATTCAACGCAGGAAGAAACTTTGCATGAATCACTGCTGGCTTGTAATAGCCTAGTTTTGCTATTGCGTCTCTCGCCAGTCTGAAATGGACATCCTGGTCAACTGCCAAAGGAATCAAGCATGGAACATTGCGCTTTTCTTCTACAGACTTCAAGAATGCAGGGACCGCCTGCATTGATGTGTAAAATATCCAGCCAATATTTGTTTCATTTGTCATTCCAAACGCATCCTTTACATTTGAAAAAGTAATATGCTTTGCAACTCTTACTGCCTGCTTGTATAATGTATTTGCATATTCAGTATCAAAAAATATTTTTGTTTTGTCCTGGTTAAACCCAAGTGAAATAATATGGAGTGCATCTTCATACGCAAGCCTGTGTATTGTTTCCAGATCAATGTTTTTTTTGGCAAGGTATTTTTCCTCATCAGGTATTTGTATATATACTTCAGCATCAAACTCTTTCTGCAGCCATTGCGTGAAGACAAAAGGAATCAAGTGCGCCAGTGTCATTGATCCTGATGGGGCTATGCCCGTATAAATGTAAAATTTATTTCCTTTTTCATACTCGTCCAGAATCCAGTTCAGGTCGCGGTTTGCAAAATAAATATCCCTTGTCAGTAAATAATGAAGTTTTTTAACATGTTTTTTCATTCTTTCCAATAATTCATTATCAATCTTAGTTATTCCGAATTTTTTTATTAATTCGTCATAATCAACCTTTCCTTCAACTTTCCAGGGATCAACATGAAAATCATCCATAAAATCAATAAAATTTATTATAATTTTTTAATATTAATTTTGCAAAATACATATTAAATAGATTTGTTTATAATTTGTTTTTTTAAATTGTTTTTTAATTTACTAGGTCTTTTCATTGCTTTTACAGATTCCATTCTATCATTTCTCCATATTGAGTGTATTTTCTTTTATACTTTATATTTTTTAGCATATTGATAAATTCTGAGATAACATGATTTTTTTCATATAATATAATTCCATAATCAAGAAAATCAAGATATATTGGCTTGAAATTGGTAAGCTGATTTAAAGATATTATTGCTGGACTTATTAGAAAAGGAAGATGATTTTCTTCAAGTATATGACGAATTGAACTTTTAGGCCCTGTTAATTTTGATACATCTTCTATTGCTTTTATTGCTGAAATATTATTATTTATAATTACAAGAATGTCTATATCACTATATTCATTATACCTGCCTTTGGCAATAGATCCAAAAAGCAAGATCCCATTTATATATTCTATATTTTTTAATTTATCTGTAATTTCCAGCATGTACCTTATTATTTTTTCATCAATCCCTAAATATATAATATTTTTTCCTACTATCTCATCTATTACATCAGAAAAGCTTATGCTTTTTTTTGCTATTTTTAGAGAGTATGTCTTTTGCTTTTTTGATCTTTGCGTATGCATTTTCATCATGTCATCTCGCAAGGAGACCTCATGCGAAAGCGTGGGGTAGTTTACTAATCAATATGCTTTTGAATGTCATATTATTTATATAAAAATTTATATATAAAAATATATCTATAAAATAATTCTAATTTTTATCAAGTGTTTTTTAATAGTATTTTGATAAAAATTTTGCTTTATTACCAGAATTTACACGCAATGTTTCAGCAAGAAACAAAAATATATTTCATATATAAACAATTGGCACAAACTTTATTTTGGATTTTTTATATATTTTTTCACCCCAAAAATTTTTGTTTATTATAATGGAATTATTCGGCATATACTGATTCAAGAAGCTATAAAAACTCATATTTATTTTATAATTCGGGAAATTCTGGAATTTTACTTCTATTGGTATTATATTTTTTTTACTTGCAACAAAATCAACTTCTGTTTTTGCAGTTGTTCGCCAGAAATGCAGATGTATATTTGTTGCATACATTGATAGCTCATTGCAAACAAAATTTTCACTCAATGCCCCAATATCAGGTCTTTTTTCCAAATCTGAAAAATTTTCAATAAGATAATTTCTTAATCCTGTATCTACAAAATAAATTTTCTGTGCCTTTTTTAATTCAGTAACAAGATTTTTATGAAACGGTTTTATTCTTCTTATTATATATGTTTGCTCCAATATGTCCATCAATTTATTCAATTCTTTAAAATAAGTTCCTATTTCATTTGAAAGCTGCTCTAAATTTAGCATTGAACCATCTGCTGCTGCTATTGCAGTTACAAGCTTTCTGAATTTTATAGTATCAGATATATGGAGAAAAGAGACTATGTCTTTATCAATGTATGTATTAACTAAGTTTTTAAGCACAATTAATTTCTCTTCATTGCTTTTTGCAGTAACAACCCCAGGATATCCACCAAAAAGCATGAAATTATTCAAATGCTTTAATAGCCTACCTACAAAAATTTCTTTTTCAGTTTTTATATTAAAGTCATTATTTTCAAAAATCAGTGAAATAATTTTATCATTCCACAATTTAAACATGTTTGCCAGGCCTTCATCGTAATAATTAAGATATTCATAGAAATTTAAGGGCATAAGCTCAAATTCAAATATTCTGCCAACAAGAAATTCAGCAGTATTATTTTTAAGTTCTAATGATGACGAACCTGTTATTATTAATTTTATATTTTCAAATATATCATAAATAAATTTTAATTTTTGCCCAACTTCTGGGCAGTATTGTGCTTCATCAATTAAAATATAATGCTTTGAATTGTCTTTAATATATTGTAAAATAAAGTCCTTTGGGTTCTGGGAAAAAGAATCTAGTTCATCTCTATCTTCAAAAGTTACAAATACAATATGGTCTTCATTAACATGTTTTTCTGCTTTGATCCATTCAATAAGCATTTTTAGAAGCGTTGTTTTTCCGGACTGCCTAGGCCCTCTTATTGCTATAATTTCTTTTCTCTCAATTAATTTCTTAATCTCATCTAACAATAATCTCTTAATATATTTCATATTTAACTATGTTATTTATAAAAATATTTAAATTTTTCTATTAAATACGCATTTTATACTATTTGGCTCTGTCAACAAGCTCACTGGTTTTTATCGGATGCTGCATTCAATGAGTTTCAAACTTCCAAATCAAGATTTATGGTTTTGTTCTCCTCCCATATAATGGATTTTTTCTATGAGTATGTCAGAGCATAATATTTTGCAATAATTCAAATATTATGCTGTAGTAAAATAAGTTCGTCCTGATGACTCAGCGCTTATCACTTTCTGCATAATTTTTGTTTATTATTTCATGAATTTTTTTTGCCTTGATTTTTCCTATTTTGTCTATTTTTGTTAATTCATCAACATCTGCATTTGCAAGATTTTTTATGTTTTTGAATTTTATTAGCAGTTTTTTTGCAAGTTTCGGCCCTATTCCAGGAAGATTTCCAACAATATATTCCTGGATCTGATTGTCAGAATGCGCTTTGAAAGAGCCTTTTAATGAAGGCTCATTGTCCTTGTTTTCCTGCTCTTTTTTAATAATATTTGCAATTACTTCTGCTGTTTCAAAATTTGTAAAGCAGAATATTACCTCTATTTTATAATTAATATAAATTGAGATAATTGCCCCTATGATCTGCTTTAGGCCCAATCTAAATTCCTCTATATTTCCCTCAATCAATACAATTGGAAATTCATATGCCTGCTTCAGTCTTTCAATTTGGTCAAACAAACGCCCGTTTATTAATGAGGATTCGAAATCAGAAATTGTTTTTCTTTCAATGCAGATTCTATTGCTTACAACATAGTCTCCAACAGGCAGAGTTTTTCTTTCAATATCAATCCCTGTTTTTTCCAGGCAGTTTATAATATCAGGATTTCGTTCTCTCTGATCAATAATTATTTTCATTGAACCAATTGCAATCAATATATTGCTTTTTTATTTCTGATAAAACTCTTTTTTAAAGAGTTTTATTTCTTGAGAACTTCTTTTTAAGAAGTTCATTTTGCAAAAGCTTTTTCTAAAAGCTTTATTTCTTCTGATAAAAATTTTCTTTTTAAAGAAAAGTTTTATTTCAATTTTTTGAAAATGTGATGTTCTCTATTCCAGCATTACCAGCCTCAAGAAAAACAATTAAATTTCCATCTGCCCCACTATTCAATTGAGCTGTTGCTGAAAATCTCTCAACTCTGTTTGTTGCATTGAATTCTGCAATTTCCTGCAGTGTGCTTTTGCTGTTTACACTGGCTAATTTTTCAAGGATGATCTTGGATTTTAAATTGCTTGAAACAGCATAAAATGTTATTGTTGTGTTTATTGTTGCGCTTGATGAATTGGAATAAGGCGCGAATTCAGTCAGTAATCCTGCTTTAAATCCAGCAAAGCTCTGATTCGGAACCCATAATTTATTTGCTGTCCCGTTTATTTCCTGGTATGCAAGATTCCATGTATTAAATTGAGGATACCCCACAAATGTTTTGTATATGTTTTTAAATGCATTTTTGGTTGAGAATACAACGCTTGAATTAGTAATAAGATAAGGGCTTCCAAATATTGTTGTCAAATAGCCCCCAATATTAACTAGCTCTGACTGGTTATACGCATTTCTGTTAATAACAATAAATCCAGTGTTATAATTGTATAGCAATAAAACAGTCTGATTGGAATAATTCTCATTTATTGGCGAGATGTAATTCAATTGATTATTTTTTTGAATTGAATAGCTCTGGATTGCCAGAGGAAGATCAAGAAGCGACAGCTGCTGCGTTGTATTTTCATTTTTAACATATCCTCCTATTAAAGATTTATTTGATAATGAAGTGTAATATGTTGCAAGTGCCTGGTAATAATAGGGATCAGTTGAATTTGAGCTAAAATTTGGAAAAGCCGGCAGATACAAAATCGAGAAATTTCTGTCAATTTTATTCATCTGCGAAAAAAACAATCCTGTTTTTGAATTATTATTAATAATTGTTAATGCATTTGCAAAAGGAATTCCATTATTTTCAATTAAAAATATTACTGCAACAACTGCAACAGCAAGATAAAATGCATTAATATTCATGATTTTTTTCTTTTCCAGGCTGCTTAATGATTTTATTCCAAAACCAGACAGCAAAGCAGTCATCATGCTGAATATAATAACAAAATTGCTTGGCTGTGCAATCAGGCTGGTAAATGGAATATGGTTGTAGATGAAATAATAAATATTTGAATGGATCATTATATTTCCTATCTGTATAAAAGGCCCTAATGACAAGATCCCAAATATTATTGCAAGTGTTAGAAACATTCGTGATTCCTTGTTTTTATATAATCCATATATGGAAAGAATGAGCGCAGTGTAGCTTATATATCCAATTTTCTGCCACTGGCCTGAAAACATATATGAAAATGAAGTGAAAAATTTATAAAAAGAACTGTAAAAGCCAGGAATAAAAAAAGAAAGCACATTAATGCTGCTAATTGCTTCAGTCTGGGCTTTTGAAATATTATTGTAATTCAATATTCTGCTTAAATGGCTTAGAAATGGAATAAACCCGAATGATCCAATTAAAAATGCAAGCGCCATTGCTGCAATGAAATATTTGAGCTCATTTCTTTTCATTATTCTTCTTTTATTTTTCTTTGTCAAATAAATCAGGAAAATAATAATAAACAATAATATGAGCATAAACCCCTGCTTCAAAGTTCCCATAAAGCTTGCAAGCACAAAGCTTAGGGATAATCCAATTGTGTTTTTAAGCATATGCTTTTCATTGTTCAGCATTTTCATAAAAAAGAACAGGGCAATCGGCACCCATTCTATTGCAAGCAATCCTAAATTATTGTATGCAGCAGCAATGTGAAATGAGCTGAAGCTGAAAACCAGTCCTGAAACAAATGCAGCATAATAATTTTTCAAGATATAAAAAGAAAAAATAAACATGCCTAAACCGCTTAATGCAAAGCTGAGCAGCAGCAGGATATTGTACGCAAGCACGTTATTAATCAATTGAAAAGGCATCACAAGAATAGCGCCCAGGGGGGACAGATTCTGAAAAATCAGGTTTGATCCAATTGGAAAAAACAATAAATTAGTATGCCATATGTTTTGATGCATACTGAATACAGCATGATTTACCCACCACAAGCTCCATAAATTCAAGTATGTCTGCGAACTGGAACCAGGCGCATATGTAAAAATATGAAAAAATATCTGGTTAAACAGCACAAGTGTTATTAATAAGTAAACAGCAAACGCAGCAAAATACTGTTTTCTATTTAGTGCGCATTTCAATAAAGTATTTTCTTTAGGCATATCTAATTATTTAATGTCAATATTTTTATATTGTTTTATTTTTTGCTTTTTTATTTTTATTTTTATTTACTTCCTTCACTTTTCTCAAGGCACTGAAAAAAGAAGCAAGCCCGATCACAATAACAATAAATATTACTAAAAAGAATCCAATGTCCAGGTTATCCAGGTTATGTATCTGCAGCCCAGTTGTTATTTTGTAATTCAGTATATTCGGGAATATTAGAATCAAGATGCCTGATATTACAAATACAAGCCCCCCGTAGTAAAGAATGTTCTTTGTCATGCTCCTGGCAATAAAGTCAAGGCCCTTTTTTCCAACATTTTTCATTTTTATCAATATTCCGCCGAAAGCAAATCCAAGAGCAATCTGCATTGTCATTGTTCCAAGGCCAAACAGGGCTCCTGGAATCCAGCCGAACAGCGGGCCTGGCATGCCTGGCGCAATAACAGTGTATATTATCAATGCAAATGCCCCGAACCCAAAACCAGCAATCAAGCCATGGACAAAAGCCAGTTTTGTTGGGATTGGCTTTTTGCACTCAATGCAGTCAATCGGGTTTATCTTATGCTCCATCTCCAGGTCTTGTATTTTCTTGTTTTTGTGGAGCCTGATCGTGTTTTCAAGCCATTCTTCAATGTAATGCCAGTGAAAGTAGTTCTTGTTTTTTATCAGATATATTCCAGCAAGGAACATTGCAAGCCCGACAATCACATATGTTATTCCAAATGCAAATGATGTCATGAATATAGCAGCAAGCGCAAGATAAGCAAGTTCTGATAATATTGCGCGCTGGATTGTGAACCCAGAAGAAAACACAAGCCCTGTAAGCATGCCTTTTTTTCTTGATCTAGTTCCAACTGCATATGAAAAAGTGATCGGCCATGTATGCTCATCAGGAGTTATTCCATGAACAATTCCAAGCAGAAAAGATGTTGCAAGAGCAATGCCAAAGCCAAGGTTTTTTGGATTATAAAGATTAATGAACATTTTACCATATGGTTTATTTTTATTGAATAATATTATTTTTATTGAATAATATATTAATGTTTAAAACAATATTAATTATTTAACAATAAAATTATATAAAATATATATAAATTTACAAATTATATACTTGCTTGCTTTGCATGATTCTTCTTTTGTTTTATTTTTTATCTCTGTCACTAATGCAATAGGCATATTAATAATATTTATACATAAAATTTATATATATTTATTATATACATATATTATGACAAATAAATATAGGCAAATGCTTATTGATGAGAGAGCGCATGCAGAGATAATTTCTGCAAAGAAATTAATGTTGTCACTTACAGGCAAAAAATTCAGTTCAAAAGATGTGATTGATGAATTTATTGGAAGAAAGATGCGCTTCTTGAGGCTCAGAAAGGAATTGCGGGATTATATAAACAGATTTGTCAGCATTGCAGCAGCAAATATGCATGTGGAAGGCATACTGCTTTTCGGTTCAGTTGCAAATGAAAAATTCACAAAATTCAGTGATACTGATATTCTTATTGTAACAGACAATGCAGGGATCTCAAATTTCAATAATATTGAAGAGATCATAAATAGCATTGAATCATATAGAAAGCATTTAATAAATAGCGGATTCAACTTGCGCATAAGCCCATTGCTTCTAAACCATAATGAGCTGCTCAATTTCAGACCAATATATATAGATTTCTTGGAAAATGGCGTTATATTGTTCGAGCGGAATGAAGTATTGAATAATTTTCTGAATAGCATAAAGGCAAATGTGGATTATGAGAAGCATATTATTAATAATAATGTTGTGATAAAATGGAATATAAAGAAATAGCAAGAGATGCAATTGATAGTGCAAAAAGATGGCTTGTATCTGCTGATCTCAATGCAGGCGCAGGCAATTTTGATTCAGCACTCTATAGTCTTGAAATGTCTGTAGAAATTTCAATGAAAGCAGTCCTTTTATCAATAAATATAGATGTGCCAAAAGAGCATAGAATAGGGGATATATTTGACGCAAGCATTAATACTGACAAACGCATACCCAAAGAATTCAGGCAGCATGCTGCAGATACTGTAAATATATTTAATGCATTGCTGGAACTGCGCACTGCAAGCGGATATATGTTTGAGACAAAAACAACAATAAAGGACTTAAAGGTAAAATATGAATATTATAAAAAAGATGCAAAGAGAATTGTAGAGATCTGCGCAAAAACAGTGCATGCAATTGTTTAATCTATATTTTTTTTATTAGTTTTCAAGAGGAAGTATAATAAAAATATTAAAATTAAAGTAAGAGTTTAATAATCTTACCATCGACGTCATTTTCAATTTTTTCCTATTTGTTTTTTAGCCTTAAGTTTTTCGCTTCGTCGATAGGAGTTTCTTAAAATCTGCTTATTTTCCTGCCTACCCCTATTTGTCGTCGCGTATAAATCTTAAAGTGTTA
>JAJZMY010000028.1 GCA_021848125.1 Microcaldota archaeon | reverse complement strand
TTTACAGTATTATTTGGATTTGTTGGAATGTAATTATATACCAGGCATTAGCATTTCTAAGTGAAAAACTTAAAATAATGCTGGCTGCTGCAATTGAAGTAATAAGAGGTTTAATTATTTTTGTACTTAAATTTTGTTTGTTATTTTCATTTTTTGATTTTGAAATATTTTTTGGCTTATATTGTTCCATAATATCACAATTATTATTGTAAATTTTCTTATATATATAACTTTTTATTATTTTCGGCATACAGCGAAGTTGAATATTTTGATATACTATTTAAAAAATCCATTGTTTGGTATTTGCGGGAGATGAGATTTGAACTCACGCATCCACTAAAGGAAATGAGCCCTGAACCCATCGCATTTGGCCATGCTCTGCCACTCCCGCATGTTTTCTGCTGATTTTATTTAATTTAAATTTATTAATTAAATTATTAATTTTATTTAATTAAATATTAATTTGTTAATATTTTAATGATCTTATAATGATCTTATGCTAATTGGAATTATTGGAACACCAAATAAAGGAAAAAGCAGTTTATTTTCAGCGCTAACACTTAATGATGTTAAAATAGCAAATTATCCTTTTACAACAATTGATCCGAATAAGGGTATTGCTTATGTTAAAAAGCAGTGTGTTGAAAAAGAATTAAATACCAAATGCAATGCTAGAAATTCCTTGTGTATTAACAGCATCAGGTATATTCCAATAAATATTATTGATGTTGCTGGATTAGTTGAAAATGCATATAAAGGAAGGGGGATGGGAAACCAGTTTTTAAATGATTTGTCAAATTGCGATGCTTTCATTATTGTTACTGACATCAGCGGAAAAACAAATTCAGAAGGATATCAAGCTAATTTGGATTATAATCCGATTAAAGATATAAAGATTGTGATAAATGAGCTTGTTAAATGGATTAGTAGCATTATAATAAAACATAAAAAAACATACAAAAATAACAAAGAGGAATTTTATAAATTATTAGCAGGTTTTAAAATAGATAAACATATCATAAAACATGCTATTGAAATTAATTCATTACCTGATAATTTTGAATGGTCAGAAGAGCAGACTGATAAATTTTCTAGAAATATCATTGAAAATTCAAAGCCATTTATTATTGCTGCAAATAAATATGATGTTGATAATGAAGAAATAGGCAAAAATATTGAAGATCTGAAAAAAGAATTTGGAGAAAATAAAGTTATTGAATGTTCTGCTGCCATTGAATTGGCATTGAGAAAGGCAGAAAAGCAGGAAATAATAAAATACAATAATGATTCATTTGAAATAATCAACAAAAATATAACAAAAGAACAGCAAGATGCTTTAAATATAATTGCAGGTTTTTTGAAAATCAAAAAAACAAATATACAAGAATTAATAAATAAACTAATTTTTGAAATTTTAAATAATATTACAGTATATCCTGTTGAAGATGAAAACAAGTATACTGATCATTTTGGAAATGTACTGCCAGATGTGATTCTTATTAAAAATAAGGCATTATGCATTGATCTTGCTGAAATTATCCATTCAGAGCTGGCAAAAGGTATGCTATATGCAATTAATGCAAAAACAAGGCAAAAAATTTCAAAAAACTATGAATTAAAAGACAATGATGTAATTAAAATTGTTTCCGCAATAAAATAAAATATAAAAAATATATGATAAAATGTATAATTTTTTATTTATTATTGGAATTATATTAATATTCTTGGGAATAATAATAGTGCTTATATATAGTGCTTTAAATTTAAGCAGCAGCAAAGGCAATAAAAATAATGTTAATACCACTATAAAAACTGGCGGATTAATAATGATAGGGCCGATTCCGATAATATTTGGCAATTCAAGTGCAATGATTAATATAAGTATTATTTTAGGAATTATATTGTTTATTATTGCAATTATTTTTTTCTTTTTTATAAGAAAGTGAAAATAAGATAAATAAGGAGTTATAAATTAAAGATTAATTAATAAATTAAGGATTTTATGGAAAAAACATCTGGAAAAAATAAAAAACTATATTTAATTGGTATAGATGCAGCTCCATTATGGATGATACAGCATTTCATTAAAAAATTCCGAATGAAAGGGTTTGAAATATTTAAAAATAATGGGGTTCTTACCAAATTTTTATCAACTTTACCGCCTATGACAGGAACTGCGTGCCCCAGTATATATACAGGGCTGGAACCAGGAGAACATGGATCATTGGATTTTTTTTATATGGATAAAGATTATACAAAGCAATTAATTTATTTTGATGCTGAAAAAACAGTACCTTTTTGGGATTTTCTTGCCAAAAAAGGCATTGCATCTCTAGTTATAACTCCTGCAATGGTTATAAAGTTGTCAAATCAGAAAAATGTTGATATGATTACAGGATTCCCGTTGCCGCCTAAATTTAGTTCGCCAAAAATTCAAAATCTGGCTAAAAAATTTCATTTTACTGGAGAGCCAGATATTGAAAAAGAAATAAAAACAGGCGCAATGACTTTAAAGCAGGCATCACAAGAATATGTAAAAAGCATTTCTGCTAGAGCTGAATTATCAAAATATTTAATTAAAAATAATAATTATCAATTAAGTTTTATTTATTTTGCTGAAACAGACAGGATGCAGCATTTTGCCTTGAATAAAACAAAATGGGAAGAATCTGTTGCGCCGCTATACAAAGAAATCTCTGATTTTATTGAATGGCTGATAGATTTCTCAAAAAATAATAATGAAGATGCAGTAATAATGCTTATTTCAGATCATGGTGCACAGCCAATATATAATAAATTTTTATTAAATTCCTGGCTAATAAATAATCATTATGCAGCACTAAAAACTGGCGTAATAAAAAATATTGAATCAGATAAAGAAAATAAATTGGAAACAGCAAAATATAAATTAAGAGAGCAATTGCTTAAAAGTGGCGCAAGAAGATTATATGATAAAATGCCAAAAAATACTAAAAAAATTATTTCAAATTTAATTGGAAAAATTTTATCAGGTTCAACCACTGGCGAGTTTACTAGAATTCATGATTTTGATTTTGATATGAAAAATACTAGGGCTTTTGCGTCAGTTTCAAATTTTCCAGTTAGCGTCATATGGATAAATGACAAACGATTCAGAACGCCGACTATTAAAACAGAATCTGAAAAGCAAAAAATAAAAAAAGAAATAATAAACAATTTAAGCAAATTAAGAACAAATAATGGAAAAAAACTAATCACAGATATTGTTGATGGGGATAAGTATTATAAAAAAACAAATTTGTTTATTTCGCCGGACATTATAATCAGCGCACTTGACAACTATACAATAGATATATTTAATTTTTCCAAAAATAATATTTTTATGAAGCCAGAAGCTGCAAAAAGCGGAGATCACACATTATATGGTATTTTTGGATTAATAAATAACAGCAGTGCAGGAAATATTAAAAAAATAAATATAAAGAAGATCAGTGTGTGCGACATCTTTGATATTGTTGTTAATTATTTTAGATGAAATAAAACAATAAAAGAAATGAGTGTTAAAACATAAAATTGTATTATTTATTTTAAATAATTCTGGATTAACTGATTTTGAAAAACAAGTATTAATAGAAACAATTAAAATAAAAAAAATGGGCACAAATAAGCTATAAAAAATTGGCTGGAAGAATAAATAGAAAAACTAGTTATAGGCTGTTGGAAATGCACTGCATAAAAATCCATTGCCAATTAGGATCCCATACCATAGAGTTATAGAGACAAACAACAATAGGGATATAGATTTGGGGAGATTATTAAAAAATTTTAATTTTTTGGGAACTTAAAAAACAAAAAAACAAAGGAGAAGCCGAATGATATCAATCATTCTTAATCAATTTTCCATTTTACTTTTTCTTTTTTCCTTTACCTGCTTTTTTAGCAGCTTTTTTCTTTGCCATTTTATTCACTATATATTTTAATTAACTTATCTGTAAATATATTTAAATAGATTTCCTATTAAAATTGAATTAAAATAAATATATATTTATTTTAATATAAAAAAAAGATAAAATGGCGCAAAAAGAAGTTTTAAACAAAAAATTAGAAGAATTAAAAACAGAATACAGCAAAACAAAATATAATAAAGCAACAAATAAGCATCTTGGTATTCTCAGAGCTAAAATTTCAGATATAAAAAAAGAAATAGTATTATCTAATAAAAAAATAAAAGGTTCTGGATTTTTTGTAAAAAAACATGGAGATGCGACTGTTGCATTAATCGGATTTCCTAGTGTCGGCAAATCCTCTTTGATTAATTTGATTACAAATGCAAATTCAAAAACAGCACAATACGCATTTACAACAACACAAATAATCCAGGGGATAATGAATTTTAACAATGCAAAAATTCAGATCATTGATACGCCAGGAATGATTAAAGATGCGCATCTTGGGGTGGGAAATGGAAGAACAGTAATTGCATCTTTAAGAATTGCAGATTTGATTGCATTTGTAGTTGACGTCCTGGATATTAATAGTCTAGATATTTTAATAGATGAACTTAAAAGCCTTGATATATTTATTAATAAAAACAAGCCAGATATAAAACTGATTAAAACAGACTCCAATGGAATTATAATCCCAATTAATAAATCAGGCATTAGCGATGAAATAATTAAAATTATCTTATCGGATTTTGGAATTCATAATGCAACAATTAGCTTAAAAGAGGCAATCGACGAAGGGGAATTGATTGCAAACATTTCAAATAAAGCATTTTATATCAGGTCAATTATTATTCTCAATAAAATTGATTTAAAAAAAGATTATCGCAATTTGATTAATTTAATGGCAAAAAAATATAATATGAAAATAATTCCAATAAGCACTATTAAAAAAATCAATATTGATTTATTAAAAGAGGAATTTTATAAAAACCTTGACATAATGACTATTTACCTTAAACCTAAAGACAATAAGGAATTAGATCCAATAATAGTAAAAAAAGGCGTAAATGTTGGAAATATTGCCAAAAAATTACATAGCAGCGTTTTTAACGAATTTAAATGCGCATACATTACTGGAAAAAGTGTTAAATTTTCAAATCAGAAAGTCGGGATTAACCATAAATTAGAAAATGAGGATATAATAACATTTATTACAAAATAATTATTTTGAATATTTTTTGGCTGTTTCCCCTATATAAGGTATTTCAATGTCTCTGCCTTCTGCCCCTTGGTAGCCTATATAAATGCCATAAATCCACAGAATTAGGGATATAAGTGTGCCAATAAATGGAATAAAGCCGACTATGGTTATAATAATTCCCAATAATATTGACTGCAATGCATGAAATTTACGCTTAGAATCCTGTTTTTTAGAGATTAAAAATACAATAATGCCTGAAACCCATGTGAATATATACGAAATCAGAATTATTATATCAAACTCTTTTGATTTGGCTGATTCTTGTTTTTTCATAAAATAAAAATAGATAAATAAGTATTTAATAATGGTTGAAAAATATTATATATAGGACTGGTGTTATGAGTATAAAATATTGGGAATTTGAAGATGCGCCATTAAAAGAAAAAATCAAAAATCCACAAATAAAGGACATTGCCAAAATATTTTTTGATAATGAAATTGAAGCTTTTAGATTTTCATTATTACTTAATGAGGTTAAAAAAAATAATTATTTAAAATTGAATGAGATTAAGCTGCTGCCAAAAACAACAGCTAAAAGATATCTTGATTACGCAGTTCAGATTGGATTATTAAAACACGAGGATAACAAGTATATTTTAACTGACAGATATTCAAGACCTTTAAAAAATATAGCAACATATATTAAAGCATGGATGGAAAATGACCATGAAGAGGACATTGAATTGGAATTTCCGACAATAAATGAGGGAATAAATGCGAATAAAAATAATAAAAAACAATTAATATAAAGGAATTAATAATAAATAATTTATTATTTAGTTTAACTAGATTATTATGAAATTTTTAATATTCATTGCACCAAGAGATTTTAAGGATGAAACAATTTCAATGTTAAAGTTACTTTTAGATAAATATGATGTTGAATATTTGATTTCCAGCTACAGTACAAAAAACTGTATAGGAAGTCATGGGGCAGTATATGAACCGCAAATCAATACAAATATTGTTGATGTTTCTAAATTTGACGGGATTATTATTGCAGACGGTATTGGATTGGAATTATATAAAATATATGAATTTAGGCCTTTTCTTGACCTATTATTAAAATTCAATAATGCTAACAAATATATTATTGCAATAGATAATGCAGTAAAAATATTAGCAAAGGCAAATATTATTAAAAATAAGAAGATATCTGTGATTGAAAACAATGATGAATTAAAAAATTTCATATTGCTCTTTCATGGAATTATTAGCAATAATGATCTAGAAATTGCAAATAATTTAATTACAATAAAGGATTCAGATAATATCGAAGAACCATTATTGCATATATTTGAACATTTTGGCCTTAGATGACGAAAATACTGATTTAAATGCCAACTGATCCAATATGTGGAATGAATGTAACTAATTCTGATTCTAAATTAATGACAATAAAAAATAATAAAAAATATTATTTTTGTAGTAGGGGCTGTAAATTACAATTTGAAAAACCTGAAAAAGAACTAAAATTATTAAAGAAATCTTTAATTATTTCGTGGCCATTAACAATAATTGTAATCATATTAACATATATTCTTCATTTGGAATATGGAAATTATATAATGTTTATCCTGGCAAGCATAATCCAATTTTATGCTGGCCAGCGCTTTTATGCCGGTACTTTTGATGCAATAAAAAATAAATCAGCAAATATGGATTCTCTTATAGCAATAGGCACGACTGCAGCATGGCTTTATAGCTCTATTGTAATATTCATGCCGTCCTTATTCTTAATTGGTGGTATTTACTTTGACACTTCGACAATTATTATATCTTTAATATTAACTGGAACATATATGCAAAGAATTGCAGAATCAAAAGCATCTGATGCAGTATCTTCTTTAATTGCTTTGGAACCAAAAATAGCGCACGTAATAAATAAAGATAAAATAAATGACAAACAAATAGAAGATATAAAAATTGGTGATTTGCTTCTTGTTAAATCTGGTGAAAAAATTCCAACAGATTCAATAATAATAGATGGAATAAGTTCAGTTGATGAATCAGTTATTACTGGTGAGAGCATACCGGTCACTAAAAAAATAGGGGATAAAGTTATTGGTGGAACAATAAATTTAACAAGTTATTTAAAAATAAAGGCTATAAAAGTTGGGAAAGACACAGCATTATCTCAGATTATAAAAATTGTTCAAGACGCTGCTTCAAGTAAAGTGCCGATACAAAAGCTAGCTGATAAAATTTCATCTTATTTTGTGCCAATAGTAATTACAATAGCAATAATTTCATCATCTGCATGGTATTTAATCGCTGGAATTGGGTTAAATACAGCAATATTAATATTTGTAAGCGTGCTGATAATCGCATGTCCATGTGCACTTGGAATTGCAACGCCGGCAGCACTGCTTGTTTCATCTGGAAAGGCTGCAAAAAATGGAATACTGGTAAAAAATGGCGAAAGCCTGCAAATAGCAAGTAAGGTTAATACAATAGTTCTTGATAAAACAGGAACACTAACAAAGGGCAAACCTGATGTCACTAACATAATTTCTATTGCGAATTACAATAATAAACAAATATTAGAATATGCTGCAATTGCAGAAATAAATTCAGAACATATTTTAGGTAAGGCAATAATTAATATTGCAAATAGAGAAAAAATCAAAATACAATTTCCAAAAAAATTTAAATACAAGCAGGGAAGTGGCATAATTGCTATTGATAAAAATAAAAATGAGATTGTCATTGGAAACAGGGATCTTTTTAATAAAAACCAGTTAAATAGTAAAATAGAAAAAGAGCTGGAAAAATTAGAAATGCATGGAAAAACTGTATTAATTATATCCCTAAATAAAAATATTATTGGCTTGATCGCATTTGCAGATATATTAAAGGATGAAAGTAAAAAAGCAATAAATGCATTTAAAAATTCTGGAAAAGAGATATGGTTAATCACCGGAGACAATGAAAGAGTTGCAAATATAATTGCAAAAGAGCTCCATATAAAAAATATTATTGCCATGGCAAAACCTGAAGAAAAAATGAAAAAAATACAAGAGCTTCAAAAAATGGGCAGAATAGTTGCAATGATAGGAGACGGAATAAATGATGCGCCGGCTATTACAAAAGCAAATTTAGGCATTGCAATAGGGGCAGGAACAGATGTGGCAATCCAGTCGGGGAATATAATTTTGATTAATAACAATATTTATGATGCATTTATTGCATTGGAACTCGGCAAAATAACAATGAATAAAATTAGGCAGAACCTGCTATGGGCTTTTGGGTATAATATAATTTTGATTCCAATTGCAGCAGGAATTTTAATCCCGATATTTGGCATCAGCATATATAACTTTTTGCCAATACTTGCTGCAATTGCAATGGGTTTTAGCTCAGTGACTGTTATTTCAAATTCACTTTTAATAAAAATTTCTAAATTATAATCATTTTAATGGAAATATAAAATTCAGAAAAAAATTTCAAAACAGCACATTTAAATAGTTATAATTACAATTTAAATTAAAATAATAAATTAACAATAAAGTGGTAAAATGGTATTTGTTGATAATGTTGCTTTGGAGCTTTTAATATTATTCTTCTCTGGAATGTTGATAATTTATACGACTATCAATATATATAGAGAGAAAAAAGATAACAAAAAACCTGAAACAAAAATAAATATAATTCCTTTATTTATTCTCGGCTTGTTTATTTTTATAAATGGGATTGCTGAAGAAATAATGTGGCCATTACCAGGAAGTTACAATATTCTTTTTTATGATCCTTTTGTTTTGTTCGGAATGATATTGCTTGGATTCAGCATTTCAATTGCTTTGAAACAAAAACTTAGTTATATTGGCTTTTTTGCATTTTTAAGCGGTATTATTACAGGTGTTTATGGGCTATTTGGTTATCTGCTTAATATGACTCAATCTCCGCAGATGCTGCTTGCATTATATGTCTTGTTTGGAATTTCAGGAATTTTTGCATATCCATCAACATTAATTTATGACAGCAATAAAAAATCAAAAATGCATTTGTTTATATTGATATTATTTTGGGTATTTTTATTTCTTGCAAGTTTAACAGCACTGGTATTGGGAACTGTTGCACTTAATGGCCATTTAAAAACAACGCCATAAATTTATCAAAATAATGCAGTGTTGATGGAGATATATCTTTGAAATTATTTATAGATTTAGCAATGAAAATATAAAAAATTAGCATGGCTCTGATTAAATGAAAAAGGCAAATATAATAATAGACCAGTATGCAAAAGTGAATTTTAATTATATAAAAAATATTTTGACAAAAGAAGGTATAAAACCAGATAAAATAAATTATGAATTCAGCGTGATAATAGGGGGGGATGGCACTTTTTTAGATCATGCTATTAAATATAATAAAAAACCACTATTATTTGTAAGAAAAAATGGGGAAAAAATAGGCAGTGCTAAAATAAAACACGGCATTACTGCATCTATAAATATAAATGAATTGGAAACAACAATTAAAAAAATAAAACATGGATCTTTTGAATTAATAAACGAGCCAGTATTGGAATTAAATTATTTGAATAAAAAATATTATTCTGCTTGTGATTTTTATATTGAAAGAAACAATACAAGGCAGGCAATTAGGTATAAGGTTAATATTTTAGAAAATAATACTAAATTTATTGTTTATGGTATATCAAACGGATTTATTATTACAACACCACTCGGTTCAACTGGGTATTATTCTTATATTGACATATTAAATAAAAACAAGCCACATAAAATAAATAATGGGCTTGGATTTGCACACATACTGCCAACTAAAATAACAGATATTAAAAACAATAAAGTTTTAAATAATCCAAATATAAGAAGGATTTTTGGATCAAAGGCTGAGATAACAGCCACTATTATTAGAGGCAATCCGTATCTTTATGGTATAAATAATAGAAAAAATGGGATGAAAATCAATGACAATGCTAAATTAATATTCAAACTCATCAAAGATAAAATAAACATTATAAAAATTATTGATTAACCAAAATTTTTTATTTTTAATCTTGTTATTGGTTTAGTGTTATTATCTGCAATGAGAATTTTTTGGTTTTCATTTTGATTTTTATTCTGAAATATTATTTTATATGGTCCCTTTATTAATTTCTCATATCCTACGGGATCTGCAAATTCAGGAGGCCATGTGCAGTATTTATACTGCATGAACAAGCCGTCTGCATACTGTTTTATTGAATTGGCATTCATTGCATCTGGAAAATTATCAGTTATTGTTTTGACAAATGCTTTTTCAAAATCAGACAAAGATTTAAAATTATAATCTGGTCCTAAGCCAGCCAAATTATTTCTATTTATAGCATTATAAGATGTAAAATATTTTGATTCTGCAGCCCAGTGGCTGAAAATGATTTTCCATGGAACATTAATCTCTTTTGCTGCTTTTTCGCTTAATTGAATAATATAATAAATTCCAGTTTGGGATGTGAGTGATGAAACATAGCCTCTTTTTTGTATTTCATCTGAAATTTGTTCTGCTTTCTTTAACAGCATTTTTTTCTTATAATATGCAAGATCTTTTGTTACTGCTTCTTTGTTTTGTATGAGAATTTTCTGGTTTTCATTTTGATTTTTATATGTATTATTCAAGACAACTGGATTATTTATAGCTAAACTGGCTGCATATGCACTAATTAATGCTATTTTATTAATATTTTTTTTGAAAAAAATCAGGGTATTTTTTGTAAGGGTATTAAGTTTAATAAGATGGTCTTTAAATGTTAAATTCAATAGAATTTTTTCATTTGTTTTGTCATTTTCTTTGCCTGCATATGATTTTTTATTAAATATCTTCACAATATCCCCTGAGTTATAATTATTATATTGCTGTTCAGTTATTTATTTTTAATCATTTAATATAAACAAATTAAGTAAGCTGTTGAAAATTACTTTTCAAGAATTGCATCTATATTTATACTCCTTGTTTATATTAGAGAAGCAAAGTGCCATCTAAATAATAATTAAAAATTCAAAGCCTTAAATTAAGTATAAAAATAAACTATTTTATTAGATAATTTTAAATATATTAAAATTTTTAATAATTAATAATTTATTTTATTTGGTAACTGATGCTATGAAATCAAAAAAAGAAGGACATAATTTAATTGATAATACTATAAACGGAATCAATGACAAAAAACCTGAAACAATTATTGAACCGGATTCAGAACTAAAATATTATAACAGGACAATTGAAGAAATAAAAAAAATGCCAGAAGTGGACAAGACATCAACAATATGCCCAGAATGCAAATTAATTATTTCAGGCACTTTATATAAAGATGAGGATAATGTTATGATAATGAAGCAGTGCCCTGAACACGGCTTATTCATAGAAAAATACTGGGAAGATTATGATTTATACATGAAAATGAAAAAATATAATTACTTTGGCAGGGGAATTGACAAGCCTAATTATATTAATAATGGGCAAAACTGCCACTTTGATTGCGGAATATGCAATAGGCACAAATCGCATACAGGCCTGGCAAATGTTGTTATTACAAACAGATGCCACTTATCCTGCTGGTATTGTTTTTTTTATGCAAAGTCAGGAGACCCTATTTATGAGCCAAGCCTGGAGCAATTTGATAAATTATTTATTAATCTAAGAAATCAGAAGCCGATTCCGGCAAATGCATTGCAATTAACAGGAGGAGAACCAACAATGCATCCCAGGATAATTGAGATTGTCAAGATGGCTAAATCAAGGGGATTTGACCAGATTCAGTTAAACACAACAGGCATAAACCTAGGGTTTAATGAAGATCTTGCAGTCAACCTTAGGAAGGCCGGAGTAAATACATTGTATATGAGTTTTGATGGGGTTTCAAAAAGGGCAAATCCAAAGAACCACTGGGAAATTCCATTCATCTTGAAGTCAGCAAGAAAGGCCAATATTGGAATTGTGCTAGTGCCAACAGTAATAAGAACAATAAATGATAACGAGCTCGGAGGCATGATTAATTTTGGATTGAACAACCTGGATATTATTAGGGCAGTGAATTTCCAGCCGGTTTCGCTGGTTGGCAGGATGCCGAAAAAGCAGAGGCAGATCCAGAGGATCACAATTCCAGGAACAATTAAAAAAATAGAAGAGCAGACAAATGGGTACATTTCAAAAGAGGACTGGTTTTCTGTTCCATGCCTTGGAGACATTACAAAATTCCTGGAATCAGCAACAAATTCCTATAAATACGACTTGTCAATTCATTTTGCCTGCGGCACTGGAACATATTTATTCCTAGATAATAACAAGGCAATACCAATAACAAGATTTGTTGATGTTGCAGGATTAGTTGAATACTTGAAGGAAGTGAACAAAGAGCTTGATGGAAAGCCTGCAATATATAGGAAGGCATTGGCATTAAAAGCAACAGGCAAAATTCCAAGATTTATTAACAAAGAAAAACAGCCAAAATCAATAAATGTCCTGAATCTACTTTTATCTATATTCACGAAAAATACATTCAATTCCCTTAGCAAATTTCAGATGAAATCATTGTTTTTAGGCATTATGCATTTTCAGGATGAATATACTTATGACATAAAAAGAGTTGAGAAATGCGATATTCATTATGCAATGCCTGATGGAGAAATACTGCCATTTTGCACTTTTAATGTATTCCCTGAAATTTATAGGGATAAAATACAAAACCAGTATAGCAGGCCTCAGGAAGAATGGATGAAACTGCACCCTGAATGGACTTATTCAAAGGACAAATACATTAGAAATGTTAAAAAATTAGAGGAAACAGGAGAATACAAGAACACATATGAAAATTTGAAGGATTATTTTAAATAAAGCTTTTTGGAAAAGAGCTTTTGAAAAAGGTTTAAAAATATCAAAAATAAACTTTTAAAAAAAGTTTAATCAAAAATAAATTTTTAGAAAAAATTTAAAAATAAAGTTTTAAAAAATTTAGTAAAAATTGATAATTATGCTAATTCCATATGATATAATTAAACAGGCAGTATTTGAAGTTAATAAATCAGATCTAATTGATATTCCACATTGCGCCAGGCTTCAGTATAATTTATTGAAATTAGACGCAATTATAAAAGCAAAAGTCGAATACAACAAGGCGCTAATTACAATTATCTATAATCCAAAATCTGCTGAAAATGAAAAAAACAAAATAGATTTAAACGAAATAAAACAGTTTTTGGAAAAACAGGGCATTAAAATAAAAGACGCAAGAATATCAGAGAAAGATTATGACTATTATAATAAATTCTATTTATATGCTTTTAATCCAAAGCAAATCAGATATCATCCACCTTATGGATCAAAGAAATAATCTTCTTTATATTTAATTATAAACTTAAGGCGCCCAAATTATTGAAATTTTAGAGTCGTCCTTATGGATATATTTATCTTCCTCCTTTAATTTAATAAGGCAATCCTTTAACTGAGGCTGTTGAAAATTCTTTTTTAAGAATTGTGTCTATACCTGCAATCCTTGTTTATATCGAAGAAGCAATGCATCCTACCTAAATAACAATTAACACTTATAGCACGCAAGATACAGACTATGCTGCTAAATATATGGATATCAAGTCCGAATCACTGACACTGTACCATTAGCCCAATCTGTAACATAAACGTAATTTCCATTGGGCGTGATCGCAACTCCATATGGACCACTACTGACAAGAATTGTTTTCACTACTGAATTCGTTGAGGTGTTGATCACAGAGATTGTGCTACTATTATAATTTGTAACATAGGCGTAATTTCCATTGGGTGTGATCGCGATTCCAGCTGGACCACTACCAACAGGGATTGTGTTCACTACTGCATTCGTTGAGGTGTTAATCACAGAGACTGTGCTACTATTAGAATTTGCAACATAGGCGTAATTTCCATTGGGCGTGATTGCGATTGCATCTGGGTTACGGACAGGGATTGTTTTTACGACTGCATTCGTTGAGATATTGATTACTGACACTGTGTTATTATAATAATTTGCAACATAGGCGAAATTTCCATTGGGCGTGATTGCGATTCTGACTGGATCACTACCAACAGGGATTGTTTTTACGACTGCATTCGTTGAGGTGTTGATCACTAACACTGTATTATGAAAATTTGTAAGATAGGCGAAATTTCCATTGGGCGTGATCGCGATTCCTTCCAGATCAGTACTGACAGGAATTGTTTTCACTACTCTATTCGTTGAGATGTTTATTAC
>JAJZMY010000013.1 GCA_021848125.1 Microcaldota archaeon | reverse complement strand
GGCCCGAAATGTTCTCTCTGAACTATTTTCGATGAAGTCATTGACAATGATCCCTGCGTCCTACCATGAAAAGAGTTATAAAAAGAAATTAAATAAGATCTATTGCTAAAAAGTTTTGCGAATTTAATTGCAGATTCATTTGCTTCTGTTCCTGAATTTGAAAGAAATATTTTTCCAAAATCCTTTGGAAAGAACTTCAATAAATTTTCTCCAAATTTAATCGGCAGTTCAGAATAAAAATCAGTGAATGCCGGATGCACTAATTTATTTGCCTGCTTTTTTATTGCATCTGCAACCAGCTTGTTGTTTATTCCAAAATTATACACGCTTATAAAACTTGACAAATCAAGGAATTTATTATTACTAATATCAAATATAATTTCATTATCCCCATGATCTGCAACAAAAGGATATGGGGATCTGGTTGTTGTTAAAAATATTTCACTGTCTTTTTTAATAATATTTTTTATTTTTTTTGTTATTTTTATTTTATTTTCTTTCATATGATGCCCAACTTATTTTTTTATGCTTGTTTTTGAAAAGTCAATCAATGCTTTTAATGATCTTGCTGCTGCCATTGGCGAATCATATACTGGAATTCCAGAACTTTCAAGCATTGTCCTGTGCGCCAAAGTGTATGTCCCTCCAATGCTGATAACAATTAATGGTTTAGTAATATTATTTTTAACATTTATTATTTCTGATACAACAGCAGAATCAGCTCCAGGGGTCTGGAACAAGACTATGACTGCAATCATGTCCACATTTTCATCATTTGCAACAGAGTCTATTGCATTCTTAAATCTTTCTCTGTCTGCATCTCCACCAATGTCTAGCGGAGTAGTAATATTAACAATGCTGGGCATTACTTTTCTTAAATTTTGTTTTGTATTGATGCTCAGCTGCGCCAGTTCTAATCCATTTTTATAAAGCGCGTCAGTTACTAGAACTCCTGCCCCGCCTCCATTTGTTACAACACCAACCCTATTGCCAGTGCACAATGGCTCTGTTTCAAATATTTTTGCAAAATATAATAAATCATATAAATCCTCTGCTTCTATAAGGCCGTACTGTTTAAATATTGATTCATATACTTCTGTATTTCCAGCAAGAGCTGCTGTATGGGAATGCGCAGCTGTTGCGCCTTGCGAAGTTGCGCCTGCCTTTATAATGATAATTGGTTTTTTCAGCCCGTATTTTTTAATAGTATAAAGAAATCTTTGGCCATCTTTAACCCCTTCCAAATAAAATATTATTAATTTTGTTCCATTGTCATTTGCAAGATAATTCAATATATCGCTTTCATCAACAACATCTGCATTTCCATATGAAATAAAGCTTGATAATCCAAATCCTTCATGGTCTATTAAATCAAGAACAACGCTGCCGATTGCGCCACTCTGCGAAATAAAGCCAACATTTCCCATTATTGGTTTGTCCAGTTTGAATGATGGCAAATACATTGTATCTGTTCTTGATCTAAGATCCATTACTCCCAGGCAGTTAGGCCCTATAACTGCTAAATTATATTTTTTTGCATTTTCAATAAGCTGCTTTTGCAGATCAGTATTTCCAACTTCTGCAAATCCGCTGCTAATAACAACAACACCCTTTGCATTTGCTTTGCCGCATTCATTTATTAAGCTTGGTACTGTTGCAGCAGGAGTTGCAATAACAACAAGATCAATTTCTTGCTTAATGTCAAGAATGCTTTTATAGACTTTAAGCCCAAGCAGATCATCCTTGGCATTGACATTCACTGGATATAATTTTCCAGAAAATCCACCATGAATATAATTCCTAAGCACTATATGGCCGACTTTATTGGGATCATAAGATGCCCCAATAATTGCAACGCTTTTTGGATGAATCATTGGCTCTAAATTATAATATTTTATTTTATCTTTTTCAGTTTTCATTTTTTTTCTCCCTTATTTTTTATTTTATTTTTTTCTTCAATTTTTATGTCTATTTTTTCTGCTCTTAAAAATTTTGCAATTTCATCAGCATTTATTTTTCTTTGTGATTTACTAACATCAATTATTTTTTTCTTTGTTTTCATTTTACCATGTTTTATTTTTTATTAAATAAATCTTACTTAATAATCCTAATATCAACTGCATCCAAATTATTATCATGAATTATTACTGGATTCAGATCTAATTCTACTATATTATTTTCAAAAAATAATTTTGATGTATTTACCAGCAGATCAGCAATCTTATTTTTATTAATATTGTTTAAAATTATTTGCTTTGATTTTAAATTTTCTATCATTTCATCTGCATCCTTGTTATTGACTGGACATATGCGCAATTGGAAATCTTTTAATATTTCAACATATATCCCTCCAAGACCTATTAATATCACTTTTCCAAACTGCAGATCTGTTTTTCCGCCGATAATTATTTCAATTCCTTTGACCATTTTTTGAGCCAGTATTTTATATGGCTTGAACTGTTCAGCTCTTTTAATTAATTCATTATATGCTTTTTCAAGTTCATGTTCTGTTCTAAGATCGAGCTTAACAAGCCCTTGTTTAGACTTATGCAATGCCTCTGGATTTTGTGAAATAACTTTCAAGGCAATATCAGCATTATTTAAAGAGTCAGAAAATTTTAACAATTCATTAATATTATTAATGTATTTGCTGTCAATTGATTTTATCCTATATTTGTCCAAAAGATTTTTACCCTCTTCATAGTCAACCAAAACCATAAAATCATTATTATTTTAAATTATTAATTATTATTAATTTATTAATTATTATTAAATTATTAATTATTATTAATTTATTTAATATTTCTATTTAGTTATTATCTTTAATTTAATTTTTTTTAATATTGCAGCAAAAGCAAAAATAATACCCACCCATTCATAAAAACAAAAACAGCATTACAACAATTCAATAGCATGCTATTATTTGCATTAATATTTATAATTTATTTATTATAATAAAACAAATAATAAAATAAAAAATAAAAACAATAATTGTTAAATTTAAAATAAAGAGTAAATTCAAATAATTTAAAATTAATTATGATTAAGAAAAAATTATTTGATTATTCTATTTATTGGTGAGCATATGAATGAACAAGAGACAGAAGAATTAATAAAAAAAATAAGCGAGGAAATGGATTTGTTGATAAATGATTTTAATGTTCCTAAAAATGTCAGGACAAGCATAAGCGAGGCAAAAGCAAAATTAAATGAAATAGGGGAATACAATATGAGGATATCAGCAGCAACATACAATATTGATAATGTAAGCAATGACATAAACCTGCAGCCGCAGGCAAGAACTGTATTATGGAATATTCTTTCAATGCTGGAATCAATAAAAAAAGAATAGCAGGAAAAATGACTAAATTAAAGCAGATTATAGAAAAATTATCCAAATTGAATATAATCCTAGCAGCAGATATAAAAACAGAAACAATTGAAGAGCTTGATGGAGATTCATTAATCCAAACAATATTAGAACTGGAAAATATTAAATTGGAGGAAGAGAATAGGCAGGAACTGAAGACAGAAAATCCAAAGCATATTATTTTAGACAATAGCAAATTAATAAAAATAATAGACCGTATAAAATCTGAAAAAATACCAGTTCCAATTGAAATTAATAGAAATGAGCAATTCAGGCCTTCTGCAAAAGACATTGAGTCTGATTTTAAGATTTATAACCAGGAAAGAAATACAGAGCCAGTTAGGGGCATTGAAAATTTTACAAAATATTTCAACAGCAGGCTGCAGAAGATGAAAAAAATCCTGAATAAAAGAATGGGCTATCATTTTTTAGATAATTTGAAAATAATTAAAAAATTCATGAATGGGCATGAAGTTGAGATAGTTGGAATTATTTCGAAAAAACTCACAACTAAAAATGGAAATATCTTTGTTGAGCTTGAAGATGAAACAGATCAGGTTAAAGTTATTTTCATGAATTCAAATTCAAAGGAATCAAGGGACATGTTCAATAATGCATCAAAATTAGTCAATGATGAAATTATCGGGATAAAAGGCAAGATTTCCAACCAGTTTATAATTGCCAATAAATTCATTTGGCCTGATATCAAAATCAAAGTAAGAAAGAAAATTGAGGATGATTTTTCCATTGCATTTATTTCAGATATACATGCAGGAAGCAAATTATTTATGGAAAAAAACTTTGTCAGCATGCTGAAATGGATTAATGGAGATATAAACAAGGATATTGAAATTGCAAAAAAATTAAAATATATTGTTATTGGCGGCGATGTTGCCGACGGAATAGGGGTTTATCCAAATCAGGAAAAAGACCTCTTAATTCCAGACATTTACCAGCAGTATTCATTATTGTTTAATATGCTGAATGAAATTCCAGACCATATCCATATCTTCATCATGCCTGGAAATCATGATGCAACGCAAAGGGCAGAGCCCCAGCCGCCGTTTGACGAATCAATTATAAAGGATTTTAAAAAAAATAATTTTCATTTTATCAAGAATCCAAGCTTTCTGACATTAAATGGAATAGATGTTCTAACATATCATGGAACTTCTCTGGATTCAATAATTTCAGCAATTCCAAATATGAGCTATATGAAGCCAGAAGCAGCAATGATAGAGTTATTGAAGAGAAGGCACTTATGCCCAATATATGGCGAGAATATAATTATTCCCAGCATTGCTGATGAATTAGTTATTGATAAAACACCAGATATCCTGCATATGGGCCATATTCATAGAAATGGAATTGATAATTATAAGGGTGTCAAAATAATCAACAGCGGAACATGGCAGGCAAAAACAGAATTCCAGACAAGGCAAGGCCATATTCCAACCCCATGCCAGCTGTCAATATATGATTCAAAAATAGATTATTTCAAAATCTTGGATTTTTCCTAGGTGATATTATTAATATTAAAGAATATTTCAAAATGTTTTCAGATAATTTTGAAGCCATAAATAAAATTGCAATTGAATCCAGAAGACTTGGATTTGATCCCAGCCTGGCTCCTGAAATCAAGGCAGCGCCGCTGCTAGCTGATAGAGTCGAAGGAATTATTGGCATTAACGGCCTGGCAGACATGATAAAAAATCTTGGGGTTAATAGGTCAAGGCAGGAGCTGGCATTTGAAGTTGTAAGGCATATATGCAGCAATGAAAAATTCGAGCAGGAAACCAGCAAAAGGCTTTTGCTGGCAGTAAGAACCGGGCTGTCAATTCTGACTGAAGGCATTCTAGTTGCGCCAACAGAAGGAATCCAGGATATTAAATTATACAAAAATTTTGACGGAACTAATTATATTGCAATTGTTTATTCAGGCCCAATCAGAAGTGCTGGAGGCACTAGCGTTGCGCTGTCAGTTGCACTTGCTGATTATGCAAGAAAGCTATTGAATATTGACAGATACAAGGCAACGCAGACTGAAATTGAAAGGTATTTAGAAGAAATACATATTTATCATTCAAGAATAGCAAGGCTCCAGTATTTGCCAAGCGAATCTGATATTAAGGCAATAATTGAAAACTGCGAAATATGCATTGATGGAATTCCAATAGGGGAAATAGAGGTTAGTATACACAGAAACCTAAAAAGAACTGATATTTACAATAAGCAGGAATTTATTACAAACAAGGTCAGGAGCGGAATTGGGCTTGTTATTTGCGAGGGAATTGCGCAAAAGGCAAAAGCAGTATTGAAATATACAAAGGCCCAGAACTTGAATTGGACATGGCTTAATAATTTAATAAAAGTTGAAAAGGATTCATCAAAGCAAGCAAAGCAGCCAGGCAATGAATTCCTGGAGGACATTGCTGCTGGAAGGCCAATATTGTCTTATGCTGATCATAGCGGCGGATTTAGGTTAAGATACGGGAGATGCAGATTCAGCGGCATTGCTTCAAAAGCAGTGCATCCCGCAACAATGATTTTAACAAATAATTTTATAGCATTCGGAACGCAGATGAGAATAAACAAGCCTGGAAAAGGCTGCATTGCTGTTCCATGCGATTCAATAGAAGGGCCTTTTGTCAAGCTAAATAATGGAAAGGCATTTAGGATCAGGAGCGCAGAAGAAGCATTAGAATTCAAAAACCAGGTAATAAAAATTATTTCAATAGGCGATATTTTAATTACATTCGGCGATTTTAAAAAGACAAACACTCCTCTTGAGCAGACAAGCTATGTTGAGGAATTATGGCAGAAGCAGCTAGAATCAAGCAGCATTGATGAAAAAGAAAAACAAGAAATGAAAAACATAATGCCAGCAGAAAACGCAAATAATAAAAACAAAGATGCCAATGATCAGGACAATGAAATCAAATTCAAAACAGCATATTTTCTATCACAAAAATACAATATACCAATGCATCCAAGATATATTTATGATTATAATAGCATCTCAAATACAGAATTGATCAATATATTCGCAGATTTATTAGACAGCAATAAAGAACTTGAAGGAAGGGATATTTTTGAAGTAGACAAAATAATATTCAAAAATAGGAATAATTTTAATGCAATTGAAAGGCTCTGCATTAATCATTATGAAAATGAAAAAGAAAAAAGCATTTTTATTGAGAATGATGATGCACAGGCATTATTAAGCTCATTCGGTCTGCTGGAAAATGAAAAAATTAAGTTTAAAATAAATAGTGATGATCTTAATAATGCTACTGATGAAAACAAAACAAGTCTGGAAATTTTAAATAAATTTTCATTGTTCAAAATAATGAAGCGATCATCAATAATTGGCGCAAGAATAGGCAGGCCTGAAAAATCCAGGCAAAGGATGATGAAACCTGCACCAAACGGCCTATTTCCAATTGCAAGTTATGGCGGAAAGGAAAGGAATATATATAAAGCATATGAATTTAGCACAAAAAAATTCAATTCCTCAAAATTAAATCTGGAGATTGCAAGATTCCGGTGCGAAAATGAATTGATTAATTCATTTTTTTGCGCAAAGCATGAAAAAAGAGCAAAAATTGAAATGATATGCAAGAAATGCAATAGAATTTCAGAAAATGAAAAATGCGAATTATGCGGTTCAGAAACATCAGCAAGCTCTATAATCAGCACTGATATTGTTAATCTTTTCGAAACAGCGCTTAAAAACCTTGACATTAAAAAATATGAACTGCCAAAAACAATAAAAGGAGTAAAAGGCATTGTAAATAAAAATAAAATTCCAGAGCCTCTTGAAAAAGCAATTTTAAGGGCAATGCACAACGTATTTGTATTTAAGGATGGAACATGCAGGTTTGATGCAACAGATGTTCCAATTACCCATTTTTATCCAAAAGAGATTTATTGCAGTGTTGACAGATTAAAAGAATTAGGCTATGAAAAAGATTATTTGGGAAATGAACTAAAAAATAATGATCAGCTTGTTGAAATGCATCACCAAGATGTTATAATAAATAAAAAAGGCGCTGAATACCTTTTGAACATAACAAAATTCATTGACAACCTGCTGGTAAAATATTATAAAAAACATAAATTTTATAATGCAAAAACAATTGATGATCTAATAGGCCATTTTGTTATTACATTGTCTCCCCATACTTCCTGCGGCGTACTGGGAAGAATTATTGGATTTACAGATGCAAATATTGGATTAGCGCACCCTTATATGATTTCTGCAAGAAGGAGAAATGCTGATGGGGATGAAGACAGCACACTCCTTCTTCTTGATGGGCTTTTGAATTTTTCAAAATCCTACCTGCCATCTTCTATTGGCGGAACAATGGACGCCCCATTAATTTTAACAATAAATATAATTCCTGAAGAAGTTGATGACGAAGTATGGAATATGGAGACAATCAAGGAATACAACATGGATTTTTATGAAAAAACAATGAATCATGCATCTCCAGGTGAAGCAGTCGTTGAATGCGTAGGCAATAGATTAGGCTCAGACAAAATATATGAAAATTTATACTTTACTCATAGCAGCAGCATTAATTCTATTTTTGATTCTCCAAAAAAGAGCACATATACTGAATTGAAAACAATGAAGGAAAAAGTTGATACGCAATTCGAATTAATGGACAAGCTGTATAGCATAAATAAAACAGATGCTGCCCAAAAACTTATTATGAGCCATTTTATTCCTGATTTAATTGGAAACCTGCATTCTTTTTCAAAGCAAAATTTCAGATGTACAACATGCAATGCAAAATACAGAAGAATACCATTAGCAGGCAAATGCCTGAAATGCAGCGGAAAACTTACACTGACTATTTCAAGAGGCGGAATTGAAAAATATTTGGACATGGCAATAAATCTTTCAGACAGATATGATGTTGCAAGTTATATAAAGCAAAGACTGCTGCTGATAAAGAATGAGATAGCATTAATATTCGGCGATGCTGAAAAACAAGAGGATGAAAAACAAATGAATCTTTTAAATTTTATGTAATATATTAATTTTGTATCTCAAAATAAAAATAAGATTTGTTTCTGATGATTCGATTCATAAATATTATTTATAAAAAGAAACAAATAAAAATAAACAAATTAATAAAAATAAATAAAATAATATTTTAACTTGCTGTTATTATTATAGATTATAAATTAAGCCGGGATGGCGGAATCCGGTAACGCGCCAGAATTAATATATTTTAATAAAAGTATTAGAATATAAAAAAGGCGAAACTCGAGATCTGGTTTCCTTCGGGAAGTTTGGGTTCAAATCCCAATCCCGGCGCATAACATTTTATTTAATTCCATTAGGTAACACTTTAATAATTCTACTATTTCTAGGACAGAACCTCTCTCAATTTTGCGCTTTTTGAATAGCGTGTCATTTGTAACACATTATATAAAGATAGGGACAATTATGCAATTTCAAGAATTCAGCGAAATGATATGAGTGGACAAATATATTTAATTGTTAGTAGTAAAGAAATTTTAAAAAATTAAAATGTATTCTCAATTAATGTTAAAATAATCATAAGATTATTAAACTTTATAATTTTATAAATATATTATAAAAACAAGATATTTAATTTGTTAGGATCTTAGCGTAAGAGGAGTATATGGCAGACAGAATAATAAAAGTTAACAATGTTTCAAAAAGTTTTAGGACCTATGAAACAGGAAATGGCTTTTTAGGAGGATTTAGAAAAAAGTATAGCATGAAAAACGCAATTGAAAACATTAGCTTCAGCGTCAGCAAAGGAGAAATTGTGGCGCTTATAGGCAGGAATGGAAGTGGAAAATCAACATTGACAAAAATGCTTTCAGGAATACTACATCCTGACAAAGGAAATATAAAAATGCTTGGCAAAGCTCCCTGCAAAGAAAGAATAGATGTTGCAAAGCACATCGGCATTATTTTCGGATCAACGCACCCGCAGGTCTTTTGGGACCTGCCTCCGGAAGATACGTTCAAGTACATAAAGGAAATATACAATGTATCTGAAAAGGACTACAATGAGAGGCTGGAAAGTTTGCTTAATATGCTGGATCTGAAAAAAGTGTATAAAAGACAAACAAGGCAGCTCTCGCTTGGAGAAAGAATGAAATGCGAATTTGTTGCAGTAATGCTTTATATGCCAAAGGTCATAATCATGGATGAAGCAACAGTCGGGGTGGACCTGCCATCAAGAATAGCCATGGGCAATGCAATTCTTGAAATGAGAAAAAAATTCAATTTGACTGCAGTAATAACAACTCATGTTGTTGAGGATATTTCGATTGCAGACAGGCTTGTGCTGATAGATTACGGCAAAAAGCTTTATGACGGCCCTGTAAAAAAATTTAAGGATAAATTCGCAAACTATACTGTGCTCGAGCTTGAGTTTGAAGACAGGAAGCATATTGCAGAGTACATGAAACTCGGCAAAGCACTGGTAAAAAACAACAACTACTTAAAGCTCGCAATAAAGCCAAGCGCAATCAAAAATCCGGAATTTATCAAGATATTCAAGGACAGGAACATAACAAACTACAGGGTTTCTGATCCGATGCTGAGCAGCATACTCGAGGATTTTTATAAGGGCATTGACACAGCAAAAACAAGATAAACTGCAAGCAGAATGATAAAATGGCGAACAGATATTTTTCAGTATTTAAAATTTCATTGAAATCAGGAATGGCGTATAAGGCAGAAATTGTTTTGAAAATCATTTTCTCATTCATATCCTCTCTTATAATTTTATTTGTATGGTATGCCGCATACCATTATTCCAATACTTCAAATATAAACGGCATAAGCCTGACTACGACAGTTCTGTATTTTTTTGTCTTTGCCAGCATCGCAGCAATCTGGGGCGGATACGGAGTAGGCAAGTTAATTAATTCAGATATAAAAACTGGCAGCATTGTAAGCAACTTTATAAGGCCTGTAAATTATGTATATGCATTATTCGTGAGGCACCTGCCTCAAACCCTTATATTTCTTATTTTTGGGACTATCCCAATTTTAACAATAATATATATAATATCAGGCATGCATATGGCAATTGCGCAGCTTATATATTTTATTGCTGAGATAGCAATCGCGTATTTTATATTCAACCTCATAGCCTTTATCATCAGCATATTTACAATATACCTTTCAGATGTAGAGGGGATTATGAATGCTGTATTCATAATTATAGAAATTTTGAGCGGGGCGATAGTCCCTATAATTTTCTATCCAAAGCCAATATATAATATTCTTCTTTTAACGCCGTTCCCATTCCTTGCTTATATCCCAATCAGCACTTTTATTGGCATACTAAAGATTTCACAGATTCCCTGGATTCTTGTGATTGGCACGGCATGGGTTCTAGTATTGAGTGTTATAAGCAGGATACTCTGGAAAAAATTCAACAGAGATATAAATATAGTAGGGATATAACATGTTGGACGGCGCAATAAATAACATTAAAATGGTTCTGTCTACCCAAAAAATGATGTGGAAATCTAATATGATCTACAGATCTCAGTTTATAGCATGGATGTTAGTTTTTTTATTAATGAACTTGATTAGCCTGATTACAATAACAATAGTATACAGCATGTCAAAAGGAATTGCAGGCTGGGATTATTACCAAATGCTGCTTATAAGTTCGCTCGCAAATACAATGACTGGGATATTCCTTTACATAATATGGCCTCCTGCTGTCGGGCATTCGATGAGAAATGGAGAATTTGACCAGTTTATTGTAAAACCATATAATCCTTTTATCTCTATCATTTCCAACTACGGAATAATAGAAGGAATAAGCATGGGAATAGGAGGTGTATTAATTTTTGCATATGCTGCCTACATGACTCATATAAGTATTATAACAATATTGCTGGTGCTATCTGTTTCACTGCTTGGGCTTTCCTCATTAATAATGTTTCTAATCATGATCAGCCTGGCTTCATATGTTTTATTCAAAGGAAGCGGATACATATCATCTTTAATTAACATCAGCGACTCTGCATCACGATATCCCATCACTATTTATGGCTTACCTGGAATGCTTTTATTTACATTTGTAATGCCTGTAGGTTTAGCCTCATATTACCCTGCTGCGTTCATATTCGGCAAGATAAGCATTTTCGCAATGATGTTGCTGATGCTATTTGAAATTGCAACAATAGTCATTTATTATAAAATATGCAAATGGCTGATAACAAAATACGAAAGTGGTGGAGGATAACCAATGGAATCCTTGATTAACAAAGCACTGCAAAGATGCTGCAATTCAATTGAATCGAGTTGTTTAGATACCCATGATGTAGCCGTAGGAGGGAACTGCTCGTGCAAGAGGTTTATAACTCGACTTTCCATTTTGACTGAAAATATCGACGGTAAATGTGTAGTACCCAACTGGTTTTAATTCAGCAGGTATTGTTCAAGTTCAAGTAATGGAAAAAAGAAAATCAGAAGATAAAAATTCAATGTCTTTATTTACATTTTTTCAAGTGGTTCTATTCCAATAATACTAAATAAAATTTCTAAAATGTATTTAAATGAAAATATAATTCCAAGTCTTGAATAATATAAATTGTCTTTTTTTAAATCAACATCAAGTATTTTGATATTTTCGTAAAACCTTGTAAATAAAATACATAATTCATTTGTGTATTCAATAATCAGATTTGGCCTATATTCTAATGAAGACTTTTCAATAATATTTCGTATTTTTGACATAGATTTAATCAATTCAAATTCAATGTCATTTAATTCATATGAAAAATCAATTTTATTAATATTTATTTTATTTTCTCTTGATTTTTCAATAATTCTCGATGCCCTTGCAAATGTATATTGCGCATATGGTCCTGAATTTGCATTAAAATTAAGTGCAGAATCCCATGAAAAAACAATTTTTTTTTCAGGTGACTGTTTAAGAAATTCAAATTTTATTGCAGATAGCGCAATAATTTTTGAAATATTTTTAAAATCTTGCTCAGTTAAATTGAATTCTGATTTTACCAGACCTTTTGCTTTTTGAATTGCCTGTTCTAACAGCAAATCAGCAGTATATCCAATCCATGTTCCCTGTCTTCCTGACAAAACACCTGCCTCCAGCACCACCTCTCCATAAGATAGATGTTTTAAGCTATCTGCAAGCTCGTGCTTGTTTATTGAAATAAATGCCAGCTTAATCAATGTTTGCAGATAAGACTGCCTTGTATCTATTATATTTATAACTTTATCTGCATTTCCAAAATCTTTCGATTCTCCATCAGAGGAATAATAAGATGAAGAAAAAAGTGGTTTTGAATTCGGCTGATCAATGATTTTTTTGTATTTAAATATATTGTTAATAAGTCCGAGTTTCCACATATGAAAAGCAATGTCTTTTGCTAAATAAGTTGCAGTGCCATTGCTTCTTATCAGTACTTTTGCTTTTTCTTCCATTTCTTTTAGTTCATTCGGAAGATTTTCTATTTTTTCAAAATCAATAATAACACAATTGCTGTATTTTCCTGATTCTGGTTTTGTTACAAATTTGCTTTCTGCTAAAATTTCAATGCTTTTTTTCAATAATTCTGTTTTAACAATACTGCTTTCATATATCAAAACATCATGATAAATATTGTATGAAAATGCTGTTTCATATTGTGCTAAAACACACTGAGTTGCTAATTTTTTTGCTAGATTAGCCTCATATGTTCCGTCTTGCTCAATAAGATGCATCAGTATGTCCAAATCCTGCTTTATATCATTTTTTGACATATATTCATTTACTTTAACATATTCCTCTCCAAGCCATTGGTCAAATTTTTTATTAACATTGCTATTTAAATGCAAATATCCCCATAAACTTTCTACTGCTTGCAATCCAAAATCATCAATATAATCCTGCCTTTCAATATCATATCCATTAAAAGCAAAAATATTGGAAATAACATCCCCCAGCAATGCATTTCTAAGATGTCCCAGGTGCCATGGTTTGTTTGGATTAACACTAGGATATTCTACTATTATCTTCTTGTGTTTATTATCAAATATTAAAAAATTAAAAATAATGTTTTTGGAAGTATGATTGCTGTTAATGTTATCTAAATTATAATTGTTTAAAATATGCTTGATAATATTGTTTGAAAAAACTGATCTGTTGAAATAAAAATTTAAAAATCCATTCTTGATTTCAATACTGCTCAAAAATGGAAATTGGCCAAGATTTTCCCTTAATTTTAGGGCAATGCTGTTCGGATTTTCTTTTTTATTTAATTTATCGCTGATTTTAAATGCAATTGAACAAGACAAATCGCTAAATTTTGAAATTTCAAAGCTGTTTTTTATTTCCTCAAAATTTATTATACTTGAATTATAAAGTTTTAGCAGTGTATTGTTAATTATATTTGCAAGATCATTTTTAATGAGATCATAAAAATAAATATTATCCATAAAATCAATTACTACTATATTCAATAAATAAAATATTCAATAAATAAAAACAATTAATAAATAAAAATAAGATATAATTATTTATAAAGTTTTATTAAATATAATAATTTAATTATTTATAATATTTATTTATAATATTTATATGCAGTAAAAAGGTTAGGTTTATGTTAGAACTTTTAGAATTATCAAGCATTGGTGTTGAACTTATAATAATAGCTGCAATAGGGATATTATTATTTTTAATATTTAAAGTTGGAAAATCAATATTAAGACTAATATTTGGATTAATTGCAAACAGCATTTTAGGATTAATTGCAATTTTTGCTCTTAATTATTTATTTAAAATGGAAATACCAATTAATCTCGCAATAATATTATCAACAATGATTTTTGGATTGCCTGCTGTAGGAACATTTGTAATATTGCACTTATTTGGAATACCTTTATAGAAAGAAAAAATTCTGTTTTAATTAATTTTTATTATTTTTATTTATTATTTGTTTCCTCTCTTTTTAATGCCTTATTATATTCATTTTTAGCTTCTAAAAATGCTTTTTTTGATGGCCCTATTGTTTTATGAAATTTTTCCCATATTGGATCTGTTGTATTTGAAAGAATTGCTGAATGTGCATTAAATGCTGATTTTCTTTCTTCGATATAAATATCCCATGCAAGTTTTCTAATTTCTTCAAATGCTTTTTCTTTATCCTCTAAAATCTTTTTTAGTTCTGCTTTATTTTCAACTTGTTTTTCCATATATATCCCTAATTAATTATTTGAC
>JAJZMY010000026.1 GCA_021848125.1 Microcaldota archaeon | reverse complement strand
TTTTTACTGGTTATCAAGGTGGAGGCACAGAATTAGATTTGAGTATTTTTGATAAAGCAATGAATTCAAAAACTTCGAAAATTCCTGTTTTAATGCTCATGCTAAGCGATGGAGAAATTCAGAATGGAAATGAGGTCGCATCAAAGTTAATAGAAACAATGAAAAAAGATAATAACAGGCTTGTAGTATTTGAGATACAGTCATCAAGCAGTTTTGCAAAACAGATTAAAAATGCAGGAGGAATTGTCATTAAAATAACAGACGAAAAGAGCTTAGCAAATATAATTTTAAACAATGTAAAATCATCTTATGAGGAATCAAGACCAAAACTTAGATGGTAACAAACAAAATAATTTTTTTAAGTTTAATACAAAAAATGATAAAATGGGAATATTTGGTAATGCGATGGGGGGATTTAAATCTCAGGACTCTAAAAAACATCAAAATAAATTAGAACAAAACATAGAAATTAAATCAATATATCCAGATAAAATAAAAGAGCAGATACTTAAAGAAGCAGCAGAGGCAGGGCTGCTGCCAAAAGAAAATAAGGACAATAATGATATAAAAAATTCTTTAAGAAAAAATGAACAAGAAAAAGACGAAAAATACATTGAATCTGCAAAGAAAAGGTTGGAAGAGCTGGAAAAGATTGTTGGATTCGGAAAGCATGGGATGATGGGTTATAGACCTGACGATAAAAGGGAATTTACCTATAACAATCTTTTCTACTCAGTAGCACTTTCCTCCCTTGGTGATACTCAAAAAGCAAAAGAGGTCCTGGAAAATACACTCAAAAATGTCCCTCTCGGACCTCATGGAATGATAGGTGTTGAACCTGGAGATAAAAAGGAATATACAAAAAAAAATCTCCTTTACTCTATCACACTTTCCAATACTGGCGACATACAAGAAGCAAAACAAGTCATAGAAAACACACTTAAACATGTCCCTTTCGGGGACCATGGCATGATAGGTTATAAACCTGAGGGTGAACATGAATTTACCTATAACAATCTTCTTTATTCAATAGCACTTTCCTCCCTTGGTAATACTCAAAAAGCAAAAGAGGTCCTGGAAAATACACTCAACCATATCCCTTTCGGGCGCTATGGCATGATAGGTTATAAACCTGAGGGTGAACATGAATTTACCTTTAACAATCTTCTTTACTCAATCGCACTTTCCCTTACCAACAATACCCAAGAAGCAAAACAGGTCCTGGAAAACACACTCAAAAATGTTTCTTTCGGATCTCATGGCATGATAAGTTATGGACCGAATGATAAAGGTGAATATACAGAAGATTCATTGCTTTTGATAATTGCAGAAGCATTAATTGGAAAAGCAGGTGAAATTTAATGGCAGAAATCAACAAACCAATATCAATATATCCAGATAAAATAAAAGAGCAGATACTTAAAGAAGCAGCAGAGGCAGGGCTGCTGCCAAAAGAAAGTAATGATGATAACGATATAAAAAATTCTATAAGAAAAAATGAACAAGAAAAAGACGAAAAATACATTGAATCTGCAAAGAAAAGGTTGGAAGAGCTGGAAAAGATTGTTGGATTCGGAGAGCATGGGATGATAGGTTATGGGCCTGGCGATAAAAGTGAATATACAAAAGAGAATCACCTTTATTCAATCGCACTTTCCTCCCTCGGTGATATCCAAGAAGCAAAACAGGTCCTGGAAAATACACTCAGAAATGTTCCTTTAGGACCTCATGGCATGATAGGTTATAAACCTGGGGATGAATATGAATTTACCTTTAACAATCTCCTTTACTCAATTGCCCTTTCCAATACTGGCGACGTCCAAAAAGCAGAACAGGTCATGGAAAATACACTCAAAAATGTTCCTCTCGGAGAGCATGGAATGATAGGTGATGAACCTGGCTATAAAGATGAATATACAAAAAACAATCTCCTTTACTCTATCGCACTTTCCAATACTGGCGGCATCCAAAAATCAAAACATGTCCTAGAAAACACACTCAAACATGTGCCTTTCGGACCTCATGGAAGGATAGGTTATGGGCCTGGCGATAAAGATGAATATACAGATAACAATCTCCTTTACTCTATCGCACTTTCCTTTATTGGTAACCATCAAGAAGCAAAACAGGTCATGGAAAATACACTCAGAAATGTTCCTTTCGGACCTCATGGTATGATAATAGGTCGTAGACCAAATAGTGAATGTACACGAGATTCATTGCTTTTGATAATTGCAGAAGTATTAATTAGAAAAGCAGGTGAAATAAATAAATAAGGCTAAAAAACAATTTAAAATTTAGCTCATTCTTTTTTATTAAAAAAAGATAAGACACAGCATATAAATTAATTATAAATAAGGATAATACAAGAAGCCTTTTTAAAGCAAAACTTTAAATACATTAAATAATATAAAATAAATAAACTATTTATATTATTTAATATTAAGTAAAATATATTTTTATATCTAGATGATCTAAACTGATAGGTGTTATTATGGCCTCTTATATAAAATTTGAAGTATCAAGCGATGTAATGGCAAAGACATACGAAGCTTTGAAATTAGCAAGCACAACTGGAACAATTAGAAAAGGTGCAAATGAAGTTACAAAAAGCATAGAACGAAATTTAGCAAGGTTTGTTGTAATTGCATCTGATGTACAACCAGAAGAAGTTGTAATGCATATTCCAAAAATATGTGAAGAAAAGAAAATAGCATATTCTTATGTTTCAAGCAAAGATGAATTAGGGAAAGCAATCGGTCTGAATGTTTCATGCACAGCAATTGCAATTGAAAAAGAAGGGGAAGCTAGCGACAAAATAAAAGAAATTGTGTCATTAATAACTGGAAAGTCTAAACAATAAATTAAATAATTAATTTAAAAAAATAATAAGTAAAATTATTCTTTAATTTCTAGTATTAATATATTATAAATTGTCAATTTCTAAAAAAACAAAAAATAATATTTCTAAAAGTTGATAAAATGGATAAACAAAATGAAACAGAAAATAGATTTCAGGGTTTTCTTGCAGAAGTTGTTGAAGTAGAAAAACGGGCAAAGACCGGGATTTATGGCGAAATTTATTTTATTGTCTGCAAAATTTTAGAAGGTAAAGACAAAAATAGAATTATGAAAAGAAATATTCTTGGTCCTGTTAAACCAGGAGATGTTATTAGGTTACCTGACACAAACAGAGAAGCAAGAGAAATAAAAGTCAAATAATAAATATGCAATATTTTACTAAAATAATCTAAAAACTTATTATAACTTTAAAAATCAAAAATTAATAAATTAAATTTAATGATTTTATGAAATGTTCTTATTGTTCAAAAGAAATAAAAGAAGGAAAAGGCACCATGTTTGTACATAAAATAGGCGCTATTAAATATTTTTGTTCAAGCAAATGTCTTAAAAAGAGCAACCAAAATATAAAATTAAACAAAAAAATTATATCAAATAATAAAAAATAGATAAATATTTTCTTATTTTAAATAAATTGATATAACTTAACTTCGCTACTTTGGTAAAGTTAAGATAAAATAATTTAGTGGAACATTCTGATAATTTCTGCAGTAGTAAATGCCCTTACTATTTTCTGTTTCTTAAAGTGCTTGTCATCGCTCCATATTATTGAGCCCTCTAAGTGCATTCCAAGGGCGATATAGACAGAGTCATCGGGGTCTACATCCGCCATCACTTCTTTTGCCTGCCTAAGCTCATCTTTCACGCTGCTGTCGTTCATTATCCCTATCTTGGATAATATCAGGCCAAATGCCCTGTCGTAGGCTTCCGAGTCCAATCCTGTGCGTTCTCTAAGCTCATTGCTATGCTTTTCTATCTCATGCACTGCGAAGTCTATGGTGGCAAAGTGCATTCCGCTGAAAAACAATATTCTTCTAGTCGCAGAGTCCTTGAGCAATGCTGATATTATCACATTGGCGTCAACTATGATTATCATCTTAGAACCTTTTGCCGGTTTCTGTCTTTATCCTGCGGCCTATCTTCTCCACATCCTGCTTCTTCAGTCTGCTCTTCGACAGTATCGTCTCCAACTCCTCGAAACATTCGGCATTTTCTAGCTTTTCTATCTCTTTCTCAATGGCATCGCTTGCCACCACGCTCCATCTTATCTGCCTGAACCTCTTCATTCTCTTGAATGTGCCCTTTGATATCGAGAGTGTCATATTCTCAGTATTTTTCATAGTCTCACATATTACACATATATTATGTGACACCACATATTTAAACTTATTGTATTTTAATATATATGTCAAATTAATTATCAAATGATAATTAATAGCACACTATATATCTAACTCATTTTCCCAAAAAGTTTTGCTTGCTCTAAAAAATCTTTATGTCTTGTGGGGGTATTTCCAAAAATCCCTAATATGAGCCCACATTCATTTTCCATCTTTTCCAAAACTCCAATGTTGCCTACCGAAAAGCTCATATTTCTATTCTCCAATATATTATTTGTATTTGGTGTTGTCATGTTTATCAATAATAATTGACACACCAAATATTAATTATTTATTTTACTAAATTATAAAACTAGCGAAGTTAAGATATAAGATGAAAAACAATAAAAAAAAACATAATAACAAGCAGCAAACCAAACAAATAAATCAAACAATTAAACAGTATCAATATTATGAAAATAATAAGATTGCAACTCTAATTTTTTTATCATGTCTGTTTCTTGGTCTAGGTCTTGGAATTGCATTTAAAATGGATAGTGTTGGATTATTCATCGGAATCGGCATTGGTTTTTTAATAAATGCACTACTAAAAATAAAGAACAAATCTCAAATTAATGATATCAGAAAAATATCCTATTATTTTATTATCTCTAATTATGAAGATTTTTTTATAGGAATCTTATTCGGAGTTTTATTTATTTTTTTTGGTATATTGCTAATTCATTTTAGATTATACTTTCATATATCCTTTGGTTTTTTAATTGTTTTATTATTAATTAAATTTATTATTGGATTATTTTTAATTTTCATTGGTATATTAACAATAATAAGTAGCATATCATTTTTTCTAAAATTAAAATATAATAATATTAAGAAATCTAATATCAAAAAAATCTCCCAACTCCATTGAACGTTTGATTCTGAAATAAAATATAAACTTTTTTGTGTAATTGTATTATTGTAAAAATTTAACAATGTGAGCAGGAAATCCCACACTCTTTAGAGAAAGCTAGGGCTGGAGGAACAGTTCCGAAGAAACGACTCTGGAGATGTAGCTTATATACTCTAACATGGATTGCAAGTTGCGTCGCTGAATCAGTAATATACGTTGCAGCAGCTGCATGGGAAGCCCAGATTAATTATGACGTATACTCCAATTCCAAGTTTTTTCTACAATCTCTTTTTATATTTTATTCACAAAATCAATATAAGCATAATTAAATAATATTGGTGATAATATAAACGATCAAGACTTTGATAGGCTATTGCAAATCTGTAGACTTATATTAGATAATGATCAAATGGTAAAAATAAAAAAAGATACTGAAGACATATTAAACTATTTTGATAAAATTGAAGAAGTTGAGACTACTGATTTAAAAGAATATTATCATCCTATTGAAATTAATCAAAAGCTAAGGGAAGATACTGAAATTAAATTTAATGAAATAAATTTAATGTTAGAAAACACAAAAATATACAGATTTTATGTTGTAGGTCCTAAAATATGAACGCTATTGAAGAATTTTATTCAAAATCAAGGCCTGATAATTACTTTCCAGATTTGATAAAAAATTTAAATCAGCTGAACCAAAAATTACATGCCTTTAATAATATTAATCCTAATGTTAAAAAAAATTTTTTATTTAGCGTTAAAGACAATATTTGTGTAAAAAATGTAGAAACAACTGCAAGTTCAAAAATTTTAAAAGGATATATACCACCTTTCAATGCAACAGTAGTTGAAAAAATGCTGTCTAAAAATTTTGAATTTCTTGGAAAAACAAATATGGATGAATTTGGTTTTGGAACATTTGGATTGCATTCCCAAGAAATACCAAAAAATCCATTTAATGAAGAATATGTTGCAGGCGGATCAAGCAGTGGCGGCGCAATTGCAACCTCTATTTTAAAATATCATATTGCATTAGTAGAATCAACAGGCGGATCTATTTCAGCTCCTGCTTCATTTTGCGGTGTTGTTGGTTTTACTCCAACATATGGTACAATATCAAGATATGGCCTAATTGATTATGCAAATTCATTAGATAAAATTGGGATAATGGGCCGTTCATCAAATGATATTAAATATATTTTCGATATTGTAAAAGGACCTGATAATTATGATTCAACATGTATTGATATTAATCAGAAAATTAAAGAAAAAATACCAGAAAATAAACCAGATTATGACAAACAAAATACTATTTTTATTATAAATCAAGTAAATGATTTTATTGATGAAAAAATAAAATCAAGTTTTTCAAACTTAATAACCAAATTGGAAAATATAGGCTTTAATATAAAATATATTGATTTCAATCTTCTTGACAAGGCAATTCCAACATATTATATTATTTCAATGGCAGAGGCCTCAACAAATCTTGCAAAATATACTGGATTTAAATATGGCTTGAAAAACAATGATTTTTCTAAATATTATAATGAATTTTTTACTGAGTCCAGATCTAATTTTGGAATTGAGGCGAAAAGAAGAATAATCTTAGGCACATTTGTAAGAAGTGCTAGTGTTAAAAATAAATATTATAATAAAGCATTAAAAGTAAGAGGTTTATTAATAAATAAACTGAAAGAAATTTTAAGCAAGGGTTTTATTTTATCTCCAACAATGCCGATAATGACCCCAAAAATAACAGACACTGAAAATCTTTCGCCAATACAAAATTATGGATTAGATATTTTAACAATCCCTCCAAATTTATGCGGTTTTCCCCATATATCTTTTCCATATGACTACATAAATGAAATGCCTTTGGGTGCACAATTAATCAGTGATCATTTCAATGACTATTCTTTATTAGATTTTGTTGAAAAATGGGAGAACCAATTCAAATACAAGTTTAAATACAATCTAGGATCCTTATGAGTTTTAAAATTGGTTTAGAAATTCATGTTGCACTGCCAACAAAAACTAAATTATTTTGCAGCTGCAATGCATATAATGAGCAGGAACCAAATATTTCAATATGTCCTATCTGCATGGGATTTCCAGGATCAAAGCCCATGCTTAACAAGAAAGCACTAGAACTAGCAAAATCAGTTGCAAATGCTCTTAACTCCAAGATAAACAACCAAATTTCATTTGAAAGAAAAATATATTTTTATCCTGACCTGCCAAAATCCTATCAAATCACACAATTAGAATACCCTATTGCAAATGATGGCTATATTGAATTATTGGATTTAAACAAAAAAATCAATATAAGAAGGATACAGCTTGAAGAGGATCCTGCAAAAATAATTCACGAAGAAGAATTTTCTTTAATTGATTTTAACAGATCCGGAAGGCCATTATTAGAAATTGTAACAGAACCCGACATTTTAAATCTTGATGAACTAAAAGAATTTTTAAATGAATTAAAAAGTATTTTATATTATTTAGGAATAGATATAAATATTGAATTAAAAGTTGATTTAAACATTTCTTATGATAGTGAAAGAGTAGAAATTAAAAATATAACAGGAACAAGAAATATTATAAATGCTGCAATTTATGAAATGAAAAGACAAACAAAAATAAAAGAATCTGGTCACCAGATCCATAAACAAACAAGGTCTTATGATGAAAATCAAGTGATAACAATTGCATTGAGAGAAAAAGAAACAGAAGAAGAATACGGATTTATATATGAATCGGATCTTAGCAAATATGATATAAAAAATATTGAATATATTCAACCTGTATTTGCAAGTAAAATAGCAAAAGAAATTTCACTAAAACACAATGCAAATGAAGAATTAATAAGAGAACAAATAATGTTTGATAGTAGCGCACTTAAATTAATAAATCTGTTTTCCAATAAATACCCAATTAATTTAATTGTTAATGCAATACAGATTCTTAAGAAATACAATAAGATATTAGACAATAATAAATTTGAAAAATTAATTAATTTAATATCCCAAAATATTTTAATAAATCAGGATCTTCTGGAAAAAATAGAACAGAATAATGAGATAAATTCAACAAAGCCAATAGACCAAAAATTAATTGATACTGCAATTAATAATTTGATAAACAAAAACCAGAAATTATTAGATGATTATGAAAAGAATAATAAAGTATTTAATTTTATTATCGGTCAAATAGTAAAAGAGTATAATACCAACCCAAAATATGTTTCAGAACGATTAAATGAATTATTATCTAAAACAATTAAAAAATCTAAATAAATAATTTTATATTAATGGTGTTCTTCTTGGAGTATGAAATAATAAATTGCAGTCAATTAAAAGACTCGTATATTGGTAAAGTTGTTGAAATATACGGCTGGTGCAGAAGAATAAGAGATCATGGCAAAAAATTATTTATAGATTTAGCAGATAAGTTTGGTTCAACGCAACTTGTATTTGAATCAGATATCAAAACATCTGCTGATCAATTAAACAAAGAATTTGTAATCAAAGCAATCGGCAGTGTAAAAAAAAGAGATGAGGATACGGTAGATAAATCAAATCCAACAGGATATGTTGAAATTTCTGTAAATAATTTTGAAATTATAAATAAATCACTGCAAATTCCATTTGAATTAATTGATGAAAAAAATAAATCATTACCAAATGAAGAATTAAGACTTAAATACAGATATCTGGACTTAAGACGCCAAAAGATGATAAAAAATATTGAATTAAGGGATAAAATAACAAAAACAATAAGAAAATTTTTTTGGAACAATAATTTTCTAGAGCTTGAAACTCCAACACTGGTTAAAGACACTTATGAAACAGGATCAAGAACATTCCTTGTCCCGTCACGAATCAAAAAAAATGCATTTTATTCCTTATCCCAATCTCCACAAATATATAAGCAATTATGTATGATTGGGGGATTGGATAAATATTTCCAGATAGCCAGATGTTACAGAGATGAGGACCAAAGGATTGACAGGCAACCAGAATTCACACAAGTTGATATTGAAGTAAGTTTTAAAGATGAAACTTATATACAGAATTTAATAGAGCAACTGATTTCGCAAATTTTCAAACAAACATTAAACAAAGAAATCAAAACACCATTTATCCATTTATCATATAATGAAGCAATGCAGAAATACGGATCAGATAAACCAGATTTAAGATTTAATAATCCAATATTTGATATAACAACAGAGATGGCAAAAACAGATTATAAAATATTAAAAAGAATAATAGAAAACAAGGGGTTTGTAAAGTCAGTTGCTTTTAATGCTGATTATGGCCTGGCAAATAGTAAAATAAACAAGCAGTATTTGCTAAAATTAATTGAACAAGCAAAAAATCTAGGCTTAAAAGGCCTTACATGGCTTTATGTAATTAATAATACAATAGAATCAGAGCCGCATTCAATTTCAGAGTCAATTAAAAATGTTCATAATGAATTAATAGAAAAAATGAATCTTAAAAATGGGGATGTTATATTAATTGGCGCGGATTTATCTGAAAATATTGTTTTAGATGTGCTTGGCAAAGTAAGAAAAATCATAGGTGGCGAGCTAAAACAATTCAAAATAAATACATCATTTCTATGGATTGATAATTTTCCATTATTTGAAAAGGATGAGATAACAGGTAAATTGAAACCAGCACACAATCCATTTACAGCCCCAACAAATAATTCAATTGAGTATTTGGATTCAAATCCAGAATTAGTGGTTGCAAGGCAATATGATCTTGTTTTTAATGGAGAAGAAATTGGAGGAGGAAGCATAAGAATCCATAAACCAGATCTCCAAAAAAAAGTATTAAAATTAATAGGGATGAAGGATAATGCAATAAATGATAGTTTTGGATTCTTAATAAATGCTCTGTCTTATGGCGCTCCAATTCACGGTGGTTTTGCAATAGGCCTAGATCGGTTTATTGCATTGATTGACAATAATGAAAATATAAAAGATTTTATCTTATTCCCAAAAAACCACAAGCAAGAATTGCCTGTTGATTCATCGCCAACACAGATAAACAAAAAAAGATTATTAGACGACTACAATATTAAACAGGAGGAAATAAAAGAAGAATAATCATGAATAATTTGCAATCTTATAACCTGCACAGATTGTCTCTTCCTCATTTATTTTATGATATGCAATTAAATTAAATACCTCTGCTTCAAAATAATTTGAGAAGCCAATGTTTTTGTTATTATAATTAAATATGCATTTTTTAACATCCGAATAATTTGCAAATACTAGAAAATTCACAAAAGTATATGTGGAATTATTAATCTTATAAGGTTTAATAAACTGATTTAAAATAATTGAATAATTATTAGATATTAAGTTATGGCTTGAAACAGAAACCCCATTCTTTAAAATATAAACAAAATTATTAATAGACTTATTAAAAACATATTCTTTGCTATTTGCTAAAGATGCAAATATAAATATATTGCCTGTCTTGTTATTTAATTTAAAGGACAATCCTGTTATATTTTCCAATTCAACACTGCCTAATGAAGTAACAGTCATATTGGTTTGTTTTAGAGTATTTATTAGTTGCAAATCAAGAGATGTATTTATATTTAGAGATCTATTTAATAAAATTGAGTTGGAATTTATAAATTGAGTCGGGCTAATTGAATTGTTTATTGAATTTGATAAGGCAACTAAATTAAAAAAACTAAATCCAAGCACAAAAATAATAGGGATCAATAAATAATTATTATAGTTTATTGAAATATATTTTAAATTTATTTTAGGGATAATTAAATTAAATTTATATGAAAATAAAATCATTGCAATAATTATTATGTAAAACAAAATAGGCCCTGCAGACAAATGAAACAATATCAAACCTTTTGTAGCTCCGTAATAAAACCATGTTATTGCTATTGCAAGCATCCTGATTAAATTTAAAATAAGCAACAAAATAATACTTGTTCCCAGCCAAGCAAGTCTATTTTTTAATTTACCGTTAAATAAATAAGCAATAGGAATCAAAAACATAACAAGCGCCAGAAATGCGCCAATATTTGTGCATGTTGTGCCAATTATTATTTCAGCTGCTTTATTATATAATGAATAAATAATTAGGCCGTTATTTAAAACAGGAATGTTCATTAATTTAAGAGCATAATAAATCAAATGCGCATTTGCTGATGTAAATAAAGAATTTAATGATATTAACGGCATTAATATTAATGGCGAAGCAAATAAAATATATATAACAGCATATTTTAATTTTTTAAGCCCGTCAAATCCAAATATAATAATAATTAAAGATGCTAGAAATAATGACAAAAGCAATGCATTTAGCCCATATATATAAAATTTAAAAGAACTTATTACTTTCAAATAAGATACAACCAAAATATAAGCTAAAAATAATAAAGATCCTGCTATTATATTTTTTAATTTAAATTCAAATTTCAAATCCTCCTTTAATAAAAATATTAAAAATAAAAAAATCATCAGCATTACAACAATAACATAACTTGCCGGATTGGTATCCTGAATATTCAAATTAGTTGAAGATATAATATAGTAGGATGCAATTGCAAATCCAATTAATATAATAATCATTCCAAGTAATTTATTATTGCTATTTTGTTTTTTAAATTCCTGTTTTTTATTTAATTTCTTTACATCTCCTTCTCTAATTTTCTGATTTTTACTTGATTTTTTCATAATTTCACAGCAATTATAATAAATAATACAATAAGTCCTCAGTCGAAATGGGCATCATCACAATTCAGTAGTTACTCTTATCCTCATAGGACATTTAATTTTATGTAGTTAATTATATATTATTTTTTATTATTAAATTAGCAGTAGTTTATATTGAAATATTATAAATATATTATAAAAACATTATAAAGATTATAGCTATTATAAATGAGATTTTATGGCAAGAAAGATAAAAACAAAATATAACTATATAAACCATACAGCAGATATAGAGTTTAATGCATATGGGGATAGTCTCGCACAATTATTTGAAAATTCAGAGCTGGCATTATTTAATAGTATAGGCAATATCAAAAAAATTAAGAAACAAAAATCTGCAATTAAATTAATTAGAATAAGAGAATATGCCCAAAACATTGAAGATTTATTATGGCAGGTGCTTCAAAGCTCCCTTTCAATTTTAGATGCAAAAAATCAGTTCGGGTATGGCATAAAAAAAATAAAAATAAATATTAGAAAGAATCAGAGAGCAAAAACATACTGCGCATATTTAATAATAAATTCAAAGAAAAGAAATAGTAAATACTCAAATTTAGAAGTAAAAGGTATTTCAAAATATGATTTAAAGATAGTTAAAAAAAATAATAATTTTATTTCAAGTGTTGTAGCTGATGTATAATTTGTGACATCCTCTATTATTTTATTGTCAAGGCTGCATCCAGTCTATTTCATAATATTCATAATTGCTATTTTCTAAAATAATTTTTTTAACCCTGTAATAAGTCACAGATGTCTCCCTATCGCTTATTGCAATTATAAGCTCCAGCCTGTTGTCTTTTGCCTCATTAATTATTGCTGACAGTTCACTGCCTCCAAGAACCTCATCCTCGCTTAATGATAGCATTCCAAGTCTTGGTATGTTGCTTTTTGGGTTTTCAATAATATTATTTTTTCTATGGTACAATAAGAAATCGATTTTTACATTTCTTTTTCGTGTTTTTCCGGGAATTGCCAAAATAAATGTTTTTCTTACTGAATGCGCAACTCGTATTGCTCTTGCCCATTCTGATATTAATAATTTAGTGTCTCTTGGAAATACCTGTATAACATGTTTTGAATGCATCCATTTATCATCTTTTATTGGCTTTGCTCCAGGAAAGTAAATTCTAAAATGTGTTCCAAATTTAAACCCTGTTTTTACTACATATCCATTGTCTCTCCAATCCTTATATACTAAATAAAGTTTTATAAAATCATATCTTCGGTTGGTTGCAATTTTTATAATTTCATCTTTTGTAAAATTTTTTACTGTCAATAATTTTTTATCAATCAAGTATAATGTCTCAAATATATCAAGTTTATTTAAAATTCCCCGATCACTTAATTTATATGTGCCGTATTGTCCAAACCATTCATTGAAATAAATACGTTTTCCATCTTCATTATCAATAATTGTCACCATATCTTCCGGGAAAAATAATCCAATAAGTTTATAATTTTCCAATTTAAGTAATGAAGACGGATAATTTTTAATATTTATTTTATTTTTTTCATTGTTTTTTTTCTGATTTTTTATAAATTCAAATTCCTTAATCATTAATCCTCTATCTCTCCAATCTTTATATGTGAAATATCTTGCCATAATTTTTTTCTTGGAAATGAACAATTCAATAAAACTATTAAAATTAATTTCATTTTTTGAATTAAAAGACATGCATTTTGCTTTTCTTACATCAATTAAGTAAAGTGCTTCCTCCAGATTTAAATAAAGTTTATTATCCACAAGTTTTCCAAAAAATCCATTGTTTAAAATATCAATTGTAGACTGATCAGTCACAAATATTTTTTTTGCTCTTTCATCTATAAAAAATTCAAGCATTATTTCACTGAAATTTCAAGTATTTTCCAAATTATTTATTTTCATTTAATTTTATATTAATATTTTAATTAATACTATTAATTATTTCTTCTTCAATTTCGCTTAATTCTGCAGGCACTATTATTAATGTTGGGCCTTTATTCAAATCCAAATTTTCAGCATCAGACAAAGCAATTAATTTTTTTATTTGATCATCCAATCCAATATTGTGCATTACCAAAATTCTTTTCTTGCTGCTAAAAATATTTTTTTTATAATGATTCTCTGCATTTTTTAATATTTCAACAATTTGTTTTAAACTAATGCTCGTCTGCTGTATTTCATCAAAATCAAGTAAAATCAAGCTGTGATAATTCAAATTAATGTTTTTTACAATTGTTTCATAAAATGAAATGGGTTTATAGTGGTCTGTCCATCTTGCAATCGTGCATATTGCCCCAAACCTATAAAAATCCAGTCCGCTTTCCCCAATTGCAGCTGTGATTATTGAGCTTGAATGGATAATCTTTATTTTTACATTTTGTTTTTTTGCATCAATGAACAATATTTTATGCGTTGTTGCAATTAATGGGTCTCCCTCAACAAACAATGCAATATCTTTTTGCCTTGCTTTTTGAATCAGTTCTTTTGAATTTTCTTCTAAAGAAGGCCTGGACAATAAATTTATTTCTTTTTTCAATAAATCTGATAAATACCTGACTGAATCATCAGTAATATAACCTGTATATCTTTCAATATATATTTCACAATTTTTGCTTGTTTCAACTGCCTTTAATGATATGTCATTTTTAGATAAGCCAAGTCCTATTAAATAAAGCATTAAATCAGAAATAGTTAATTTTTGGATTTTTCTTTTGCTTTTATTTTTTTATATTCTAATTTTTTTCTGTCATTATGGCAAAGAGTTTTTATCCATTCATCTTTATTTTTAGATAATTCTCCTTTTTCTCCGCATATTTCGCAGATTTTTCTGCTTTCTTTTTCTCCATTTATAATTATCTTATTAATATAGCTGTCACTCCATCCCTTT
>JAJZMY010000014.1 GCA_021848125.1 Microcaldota archaeon | reverse complement strand
TTTCATTGACGTTATTTTTAATATATTTATTGACTTTTTCTTTTCCTATCTTTATTTTCAATTTTTCAGCTGCCATGTTGTCATTTATTTTTTATATAGTTTTTATATTAATAAATAATTTAATTGTGTATGTTTTATGATATAAACTGAACTTTATAGGATTTAACCTTTTAGATATTATTAATTAAGATATTTATTCTTAAAGATAATATAATAAATCAATAATAAATCAATAATAAATATTAAAATACATACTAAAAATTTAGTTAACAATGAGTTTATGATTAGAATAATTTTTCTGGGTACTGCAGGCGCTACACCAACGAAAGCAAGAGCATTACCGAGTATTGCAATAGAATATGATGGCGAAATTTATTTATTTGACTGTGGTGAAGGAACGCAGCGCCAATTTCTTAAATATAATATTAATTTATCTAAAATTTCTTCAATATTTTTAAGCCATGTACATGCAGACCATGTTATTGGAATTGTTGGTTTAATAAGAACATTGGCAATAAATAAAAGAATAAAACCACTATTTATTTATATACCAAAAAATGAAGAAAATAAAATCAGGACACTAATCAATTTTGATAATCCTATTATTAATTTTGAGATAATTGTAAATGGAATCAGTACAGGCAGGATAATTAAAAATAAAAAAATAACAGTAAGCTCTTTTAAATTAAATCATTCTGTATTAACATATGGTTATGTTTTTAAAGAAAATGACAAAATACATTTTTTTAAAAACAAATCAAAAGAACTTGGATTGCGCGGAAAAATGTTTGCTGAAATTTTAAATAAAAAGCAAATCACAATAAAAAATAAATTAATAAAATTAAGTGATATAAGTTTTTTAGAAACAGGAAAAAAAATAATATATGCAACAGACACAAGGCCTTGCAAATCAACAATTAAAAATTCAATGAATGCTGATGTTTTAATCCATGAAACAACATATATTGAAAAACTAAAAAATCTTGCGAAAGAAAGAAAGCACTCAACAACACTAGAAACAGCAAATATTGCAAAACAGTCTAATGTTAAAAAATTGATTGTTTTCCATATAAGCGCAAGGTACAAAAATGCAAATATATTATTAAAGGAAATAAAGGCAGTATTTAAAAACTCAGAAATAGCAAAGGACGGATTAATTATTGAACTAAAATAATTATTTTAAGTTGCTTATATTTTTATCAGCTCCTAAAATGTGTAATTAAAACAAAATATTAAAAATTCAGGAATATATTTATTTAAAATATGTAAATATATTTATAAACAATAAATATACAAAGAAATATAATAAAATGAGCTTGTAGTCGAGTGGCAAGACGCTACCTTGACAAGGTAGAGACCCGGAGTTCGATTCTCCGTAAGCTCATGTAATTTAAAATTTAAAAAAGAATATTATGGATTTTGGAGAAAACCTGAGAAAAATATTTTCAAAACTGTCAAATACAACAATAATTGATTTAAAAACAATCAAGGAATTTAATAAAGAGCTTCAAAAAATTTTATTGAGCAATGATGTTGATGTGAAGCTTGTATTTGAACTTACAAATAAAATAGAAAAAGAGGCATTAAAAACAGATCTGCCACCAGGAGTCACGTCAAAGGATTATATTGTCAGCATTGTTTATAAAGAACTTGTTAATCTAGTTGGGGCTGCTTACGAGCCGGAACTAAAAAAGAAAAAAATACTGTTGATAGGGCTTTATGGCTCTGGAAAAACAACTAGTGCCGCAAAGCTCGCCAAATTCTACCAGAATAAAAATCTCAGTTCAGGAGTTATCTGCTGCGATGTGTCTAGGCCTGCTGCATATGAACAATTAGAAACACTGGCTGGCCAGGCAGGGGTTGCATTTTACGGGGAAAAAAAAGAGAAAAACTTGAAAAAAATAATTGAAAACGGGCTGGAAAAATTAAAAGACAAAAAAATAATAGTCTGCGACACCAGTGGAAGAAATGCGCTTGATAGCGAATTGTCAAAGGAATTAAAACTTGTTAATTCTGTATTCAAACCTGACGAAACAATTCTAGTCATAAATGCTGACATTGGGCATGTTGTTGAAAAACAAGCAATAGAATTCAATAATGCAGTGAATGTTTCTGGACTAATAATAACAAAAATGGACGGCTCATCAAAAGCTGGCGGTGCACTTAGCGCAGCTCACCATATCAATACAAAAGTAATGTTCATTGGAACTGGAGAAAAAATAAATAACATTGAGCAATTTGATCCTGAAAAATATATTGGAAATCTGCTTGGAATTCCAAACATTGGGAGCTTGATGGAAAATATTCAGAACGCAATTAATGAAGCTAATATAGATGTATCTAAATTAAATCCTGAAAAACTTGATTTTGAAACATTTTACACTCAATTGAAGGCAATGAATAAAATGGGGCCACTAAAACAAGTATTTGGAATGATGGGTGCTATTGATTTGCCAAAAGATGTAATTGAAAAGGGCGAAGAAAAATTAAAAAAATATAGTGTAATCATTTCTTCAATGACAATACAGGAAAGAAAAAATGAAAAACTAGTTCATAATATAAGCAGGATTGCTAGAATTGCAAGGGGAAGCGGCACAAGTGAAAAAGAAGTTCATGAATTATTAGCAGATTTTAATAAAATGAAGAAAATGATGAACATGTTTAAAAATGATAGAGCCCTTAAAAACAAATTAGGCAAATTTATGCCTCATTAATAAATATAAAAAATAAAAATTGAAATAAATGAAAAATGCTAAAAACTTAAAAAAATTTTTAGAAAGAGAAAGCAAAAAAAACAAAAAATATATCCAAAAGTTATGCGAAGTAGAATTATTGCATAAAAAGGTTTATAAAAAATTATCAGAAAAAGAAAAAAATCCTGAAATCAAAACTCTTTTAATAAATTTTTCAAAAGAAGAAAAAAATCATGCAGATAGATATAGGCAAATATTGAATAAAAACATTAAAATCAGTCAAATAAAAATGAGGATATATTTATTTTTTCTGAGATTTTTAAGATATGCTACTGGTTTGTCTATATTTATAAAAATTCTGGAATATGACGAGAATAATCTGCATATCAAATTAAATAAAACAATCGGGCTTTTAAAAAAACATGGAATAAAAAATTTAAAAGAAATCGGGCTTTTAAAAAAAATAGAAGATGATGAAAAAAAGAATGAAATACCATTATCAAATAAAATCATATCTTATAACAAAACATTGAACAATATAAAAGATATTGGATTGTCATTAAACGATGGACTTGTTGAAATACTTGCAACATGTGTTGGAATTGCAGCAGCTTTGCAGCAACCATTATTAGTTGCAATTGCAGGTTTTATTGTTGCTGTTTCCGGTGCATTATCAATGTCAGGTGGAACATATATTTCAACAGATTATGAAAGAACACTGAATATAAATATATTTAAAAAAAATAAAGAACTGAAATCACCATTAATTTCTGGAATTTATTCTGCAATTTTTTATATTGTCGGCGCATTTTTTCCGCTTATCCCATTTATTATTGGCTTTAATATTGTTTTTGCAATTATATTATCTATAATACTCTCAATTATTATATTAATTATTACATCTGTTTTAATATCAATAATCTCAACAACTAGTATTTTGAACAGAGTAATTAAAACCTTAATTATTTCTTTAAGCGCGGTAATAATTTCAATAATACTCGGATATTATGCTAGAAAATTATTTCATATAACACTGTAATTTAATTTTAATTTGAGAGTCAAATAACAAAATATTTAAACAATACAGTATAAAACATGTATTAAAATAATTAAGATGAATTAATAATAGAGTTTATAAATCTTTTTTTATAGATTTATATTAATATTATATAAAAAAAATAAATAATTTTAAAACAATATAAATATATAATATTTAAAATAAAAAGGCGATAATGTGGTAAAGTTTATTATTGCAAAACAACTAGTTGGCAAAAAAGTAATAACAAATGATGGATTTGATCTTGGAAGATTAATAGATGCTGAAATAAGCGAGGTAACTGGCAAAATGAACCATATCTTAGTTGAACCTACTTTAGATAGTGGACTGGCAAATAAGATAAAAATGGAGGGAGGTCAAATAAAAATACCTTATAGTGCTGTTTTAGCTGTAAATGATTATATTATTATTGATAGAAAAAACATATAATTATTATAAGACTAATCAACAGCATTTGTAGTTTATTTTTGTAAATTTAAATTTAAATAATTGAAACTTTTAAAAGTTTTATTTATTTGGGTGTTTTTAATTTTTATTTGCGGAGGCGACGAAGCAGGAAGAGGCGCATTAATAGGACCTTTAGTTATAGCAATTGTTGGCATTAAAAAAAATCTTGAATATAAATTATCTGAAAATGGAGTAAAGGACTCAAAACTTCTTTCAAAGAAAAAAAGAAAATTGCTTTTTCCTTTAATAAATGACATTTGCAATGAGATAAAAATAATTAAAATATATCCTGATGAAATAAATAAAGCTTTTGAAGATAAAATATCATTAAATCAATTAGAAGCAATTTATTTTAGCAATTTATTTAATAAGATGGAAAATGAAGTTGATTGTATTTATTTAGACTCGCCAGATGTTATTCAGGAAAGATTTGGATTGACATTTCAAAGCTTATCAAAAAAACCTGTTTATGTTAAGAACACTAAATTTAAGAAAGAAAAAGGCATTAAATACACAAAAGTCATTTCAGAGCATAAAGCTGATTTGAAATATCCTGTTGTTTCTGCTGCAAGCATTATAGCAAAAGTAGTTAGAGACAATGAAATAAAGTCAATTGAAAAAAAATTGAAAATAAAGATAGGCTCTGGCTATCCGTCTGATAAAATAACAATAGAAACTGTTAGAAGGAATTTGAAAAATGAAAAATTAAGCGCATATCTGCGTAAGCATTGGAAAACATTGGAAAAAATAAAACAGACCAGCTTATTTTCTGATTTTTGAAATAATGAAGAGATACATTATCATCTTCATGCATATTTTAAAAAGAAATATTAATTATTATTTTTAATAAATATTAGGATCTGTAGCACAACTTGGATAGTGTATTCGGCTTCGGACCGAAAGGTTGCGGGTTCAAAATATATTTTTAAAAATGTTAAAATTCTTTTGATTTTAAAAATAAATGAAAATCCCGCCAGATCCGATTTACAACTGATACTAAAATTTTATTTAACAAAAATTATTTTCTTGCAGAAAAGGTTTTTATTCTTTTCTATTAAATTAATTAAATAATATTGTTGGTGATGTTATTTCCATTGATTCTCAAAATATTAGAATAGATGAGATTACTAATAAAAATAACACTGGGTTAAATTTAAATAAAGAAAAAATTGAAATTGCAGGACTTGATAAACAGTTAGATAGAATAAAAAATATTATTAAATACAAAAATAGGAAAAATATTAATGAAAATAAATACCTCCCAAATATAATTTTGGTTTACGGCCCACCTGGAACTGGAAAAACAACAATTTTAGAAAAACTAAAAGAAGATCATCTCAATACAGTAAATATTTATGAAACATTAAAAAACATTAAGGAAAGCGAAAGAAATTTAGAAGAAATAGAACAAAAGCAGTCTATTTATAAGTATGATAATTTTAATAGCAGAGAGGCATATGAAAATTATAAAGAAGTTATAGATTCTTTATATAATAATAAAAATTCTATTTATTTTTTTGATGATTTTGATAAATTTCTAATGCAAAATGGAATTTCTAATAAGAATATAAAAAACATTGTAAATAGTATTACAGCTTTTTTTAATAAAATAACAAAAAAAGATAAAAATAATATTATAATACTTACAGCTAATGACAAAAATGAAATTGATCCAGTATTTAAAAAAGTAGGATTAATTGAAGAAGAAATAGAAATCCCAATACCAGACAAAAAAACAAAAAAAGACATTTTTAGAATTCATTCAAAAAATCTAGTATTTGAACATAATTTAAATATTGACAATATTATTGATTTGACACCAGGATTTGTTGGTGAGGATATTGTATTATTAATTAGAAGGGCTGTTTTAAATGCATTTGAAAGAACGAATAATGAAAGCAAAGAAGATAAAATAATATTAACAAATAATGATTTTCTCTCTGCATTAAAAGATGTAAAACCAAATGGATTAAAAAATGAAATTATAAATATATCTAATATTCATTGGCAGGATATTGGCGGTCTTGATGATATAATAAAAAAAATTAAAGACGAAGTAGTAAAACCAATAAAATATCAGGAAAAATTTAAAGAAAGAAATTTAAAGTCTGTTAAAGGAATTTTGCTTTCAGGACCACCTGGAACTGGAAAGACTTTGCTGGCAAAAGCAGTTGCAAATGAAGCTGACTTTAATTTTATATCTTTCAATGCACCTGATATTTTCAAGAAGGATCTTGGAGAAAGTGAAAATAATATACGAAAAATATTTACAAAAGCAGCACAAAATGCACCCTGTGTATTGTTTATTGATGAAATTGATGCAATAGGTAGTGAAAGAAAAAGTGAAAGAGGAAGTGATGCATACAATGCAATTCTTAATACTCTATTAAGCCAGATTAATGGAATTAATGAAGTAAGGGATGTAATTGTAATTGGTGCGACCAACAGATCTGATGTCTTAGATCCTGCATTGCTAAGGTCTGGAAGGTTTGATATAATAATAGATGTTCCATTGCCAGACTTGGAAGCACGTAAAAACATATTTGAAATTTATTTAGCAAAATGTAAATTAAATAACAATAAAAAATTAGCACAAGAATTAGCAGAAGAAACAAATAAGTTTTCAGGGGCAGATATTGAAAATGCTTGTATGAAGGTTGCACGAGAAATAGTATTAGAAGAAATAGAAAAAGAAGAAAATAATGAAGCGAATAGCAAAATAACAAATAATGAAATAAAGCAAAAATTTGAAAATGTAATAAATGAAATTAATAAAAAAACATCAACAAAAAATGCAGAAAAAAGGATTATGGGATTTATTAGTGATGATTACAGCAAAACAAAAAAAATGATAAGAAAAGAAAGCACTAATAAAAACTTACTTAAAATTAAATAATATATATTTTTATTTACTTAAATAATTTCTAGTTCATTCTTTATTAATACTTATTTATTTTTACTTATATATATTTATTTAGTAGATAGCAGAATTGAATAAAGACTTAGAATTAAGCTTATTCCTTATATATTAATAGTTAAAGTTTAGAGATTTAAGTATGGCTAATTTAGTATAAATTATTAATAAATGCAAGTATATTTATTTTTTAAATTGCAATAATTTAATTGAATAATTCAATTAATTCTAATGATTTTTATGGATGATTTTAATACAAATGGCTATTCTGCAAAAGACATAGTTGTTCTTTCTAGTTATGAGGGAATAAGGAAAAGGCCTGCAATGTATATTGGCTCAACAGGCAATGCAGGATTTACTCATTTATTATATGAAGTAATTGACAATGCAATAGATGAAGCAGTTGCAGGATATTGCAAAAATATAATAATAAAACTTTATAATGAAGATGGGGGTGATATTGCTGAAGTAAGTGATGATGGAAGAGGAATTCCTGTTGATATTATTGAAAAACAAGGCAAATCAGCTTTAGAGGTAATAATGACATCAATGCATTCTGGAGCAAAATTTAATAATAATATTTATAAAGTATCTGGAGGACTTCATGGAGTTGGATTAACAGTTGTAAATGCATTGTCAGAATATGTTGAAGTTACTATTAAAAGAAATTCAAAAATATATAGGCAAAGATTCAGCAGAGGCATACCAATATCAAATCTTGAAATAATTGGAGATGCAAAAAACAATGAAACAGGAACAACAATTAAATTTAAACCTGATTTGCAAATATTCTCTGTTAAATTATTTGATACAATTGCATTAAATGAAAGGTTAAAAGATATTAGTTTTTTAAATTCCGGAATCAATATAATGCTTATTGATGAACGGGATGGAATAGAAAGGATAAATAAATATTATTCACAAAATGGGATGTTTGATTTCTTAAATTATATTAAAAATAATACCCAAGAAATCTCTAAACCAATAATTCTTTCAAAGCAAATAAATACAACAAAAATAACAGTTGCAATGCAGTATATAAATAATTATAGTGAGGAAATTATCTCATTTATAAACAATATTAAAACACCTGAAGGCGGAACACATGTAACAGGATTTCATACTGCATTAACAAGAGCATTAACAAATTATATTGAAAAAAATAAAAAGGAAAAAATAAAAATAAATATAGAGGGCGAAGATACTAGAGAAGGATTGATTGTAATAATTTCATTATTAATGCAAAATCCTGAATTTGAAGGACAAACAAAAGAAAAATTAGGCAATCAGGAGATAAAAGGCATTGTTGATACGCTTGTATATAATGAATTATTGACATATTTTGAAGAAAATCCTTCTGAAACATCAAAAATCATTGCAAAGATTGTCAACGCTGCCGAAGCAAGAGAATCTGCCAAAAGAGCAAGAGAATTATCTAGGAAAAAAAGTATTTTTGAAGGATCTATATTACAGGGAAAACTTAGCGATTGCACTGAAAAAAATCCAGAAATGGCTGAATTATTTATTGTTGAGGGGGAAAGCGCTGCAGGATCCAGCAAGCAGGGAAGAGACAGATTATTCCAGGCAATACTGCCATTAAAGGGAAAAATACTGAATGTTGAAAAAGCAAGTGAAGACAAGATCTTTAATAACCAGGAATTGCATACGCTGGTTACTGCGCTTGGAACTGGAATCAAAGAAACATTTAATATAAACAACATAAGATACAAGAAGATAATAATGCTTACTGATGCTGATGTCGATGGAAGCCATATACGAACATTACTACTCACATTTTTTTACAAGTATATGAAGCCAGTTATTGAACAGGGCTATATTTACATTGCACAGCCACCGCTCTATAAAGTAAATATCGGCCGCGAAATACATTATATTTATAATGACAATGAATTAAATTCAATTATTAAAGAGCATCCGAATGTAGGAATACAAAGATACAAAGGTTTAGGGGAAATGAATCCTGAGCAATTATGGGAAACAACAATGAATCCAAAAAACAGAATATTGAAAAAAATAAAAATAAAAGATGCAGAATTAGCAAAGCAGTTGTTTGAGATATTAATGGGAACTGACATCCCGGCAAGAAGGAGATTTATTGAAGAACATGCAACAGAAGTATCATTCTTAGATATATAATTTATTGTGAGTTTCATGGATGAAAAAGAAGAAAAAAATCAAAATAATGTTATTGAAACACATATTGAAAAAGAAATGCAGTCAAGTTACATTGATTACTCAATGAGTGTTATTATTGGAAGGGCATTGCCAGATATTAGGGATGGATTAAAGCCTGTTCAAAGAAGAATTTTATACGCAATGTATGGGTTAAATAATGTTTATGACCAGCCAACTAAAAAAAGCGCCAGAATCACAGGTGAAGTCATTGGAAAATATCATCCGCATGGGGATATTGCTGTTTATGAAGCATTTGTAAGAATGGCTCAGGACTTTTCAATGAATTATCCTCTTGTTTTTGGCCAGGGGAATATGGGATCAATCGATGGAGACCCTCCTGCAGCGCAAAGATACACAGAAGTAAAATTAAGCAAAATAGCTCATGAAATGCTAGAAGATATTGAAAAAAATTCAGTCAAATTTGTTCCTAATTTTGATAATACTGAAAAGGAGCCGATATTATTGCCAGGCAAAATTCCGAATTTATTAATAAATGGAAGTTCTGGAATTGCTGTTGGAGTTGCGACAAATATATTGCCGCACAATTTAAAGGAAGTCGCAGATGCAATAATTCATTATATTGACAATAAAGAAATTAGCTCGAAGGAATTGCTGGAATTTATAAAAGGTCCTGATTTTCCTACTGGTGGAATTGTTTACTATAACACAAATTTAGTCAATTCTTATCTGACTGGAAGAGGGAGTGTTACAATCAAGGGCCTAGTTGAAATCGAAAAACATAAAAACAAGGAATTTATTATAATTAAAGAAATTCCATACACTGTTAATAAATCAATTCTTGTTGAAAATATTGCAAACCTTGTAAAAGACAAGAAAATCATTGGAATATCAGATGTAAGAGATGAAAGCGATAAAAAAGGCATAAGAGTAGTCATTGAATTAAAACCAAATGTTAGCACAGATTATATTTTAAATAGTTTATATAGATATACTCAATTGCAAATAAATTTACCAGTAATGAATATTGGAGTTCTTGCAAATAAATTATTAACATTTAATATTAAGCAGTTTATTATTGAATTTGTAAATCACAGATACAATATAATAAAGAACAGGACTGAATTTGACCTTGATATTGCAAATCAAAGGTTTCATATTGTTGAAGGACTTATAATTGCAATTCAAAATATAAATGATGTGATTGAATTCATAAAAAACAGTTCTGGAAACGAAGAGGCAAGAAATATTCTTATTAAAAATTATTCTATTTCTGAAAAACAGGCAAAAGCAATTTTAGATATGAAATTAAGCAAATTAACAAATCTTGAAACTAATTCATTAACAACAGAAAAAAATGAACTTAATAAAAAAATGGATGAATTACAAAAAATTCTCGCAAATGACAATCTGATTTATGAAATAATAAAAAGAGAAACATCTGAAATAAAACAAAAATATGGGCGTGAAAGAAGAACACAAATTGAGCAAAATATTCAAGAAATTGAAATTGATAATGAAAATTTGATAAATGATGAAGAAACAAATGTGATATTTACAAACGAGTCTTATATAAAAAGAGTTCCTATATCAACATATAAATTACAGGAACGCGGCGGAAAAGGGGTAATAACAATTGGACTTAAAGAAAATGATTATATAAAACAATTAATTTATTGCAAAACAAAAGACTATCTGCTGTTATTTACTGACAGAGGGAAAGTTCACTGGTTAAAAGTATATAAAATATCAGAAGAAGGAAAATACAGCAAAGGAAAGGCAATTATTAATTTACTGAATTTGGAAAATGAAAAAGTCAGAAAAATAATCAATATAAGAGATTTTAAAGATAAAAATATTATTTTGATAACAAAGAATGGAACAATTAAAAAAATGAATGCTGAAAGTTTTTCAAATCCGAGAGCAAATGGAATAATAGCAATAACAATTGATCAGAATGATGAGCTCGTTGATGCAACAATTGTTGAACAGGGACAGAATATTTTTATTGCCACTAAAAACGGCAAATCAATTAAATTTAATCAGAATGATTTAAGACAGATTGGAAGAACTGCTGCAGGAGTAAGAGGAATACGATTAAAAAATGAGGACAGTGTAACAAATGTAATTGCAGTCAATGAAAATGATTTGATTTTGTCTATCACTGAAAAAGGATTTGGAAAAATAACTGAAGCAGATAAATATAGGACTCAAAAAAGAGGGGGAAAAGGAACAATAAATATGAAATTAAAAGAAAAAACAGGACATTTAATAAAAGCGCTGAAAGCACTACCGAGCGATTCTTTAGTATTAATAAATTCAAAGGGGCTGGTAATCAAATTTTTAATATCAAATATTAGGTTAACAAACAGGGCTACTTCAGGAGTCAAGATAATGAGATTAGATGACAGTACAACAATAATTGATGCACAAATAGAAGAAAATATTGTTTTAAATAATCAAAACCAATAAAATTATATGTAGAAGCAAATGAAACAAAAAAAATACAAAAAGCAAACTGATAAAAAAAATAAAAACAATCACAGAAAAAATAGGCATATATGCATAGCAGATAAATGCAGTAAAAAAGCAGAAAATTGGATTTATATTTATTTTAGAAACAGTGCTGATCCTAATTTTTATATATTGTCAAAATCATTTTTTTGTAATAAGCATTTTATGAAAATGAAACAAATACCAAAAAATAAAGATAATGATGTTTCAATCAAATATTACAACGGGGATCAGGTTCCACTTCTTTCCATTAAAAAAATTAACAAAATAACAAAAATCAAAAATAAGCTATTGATCAGATTAAAAGCAAGAATAAACAAAAATGAATTTAAAGTAAAAAATACAAATAATAAAAAAATAATAAAAATAAGATAAAAGATAAATATGTTAAATAAAAAAATTAAAAAACAATTCAGAAAAGGTAATAAAAAAGAGTTGTATAAAAAAAATGAAGAGCATTTTGGAAAAATCACAAGCCATTTGTATTCATTTGCAGTTAATTTAGGTTTTTTAAAAATACATGATTTTGTTTATAAAGATATAATAAAAAATATAAAACAAAATACAAAGTCAATTTTAGATATTGGCTGCGGAAATGGATTGATTCTTAAAAAACTTGCAGAAGATAAAAAAACAAAAAATATAAGATTATATGGCATTGACCCTTCTGAAGAAATGGTTAAAATTGCTGAAAAAAAACTTAAAAAATTGAATAAAAAAGCAGTGTTTAAGCTGGGAAGCAGCAGACTAATAAGTTTTAAAAGAAAATTTGACATTATTTATACAACTTTATCTTATCATCATTGGAGTAAAAAAGAGCAGGCAATTCCATATATTTTAAGCAAATTAAATAAAAATGGCAGTTTTATAATTTATGAATATAATAAAAATATTGGAAATAAATTCACTTTGATGCAAGGCCATAAGATAGATGAAAACGAATTTGAAAAACTTGATTTTAAAAAATTTAAAAAAATTATTATAAAAACACAAGATATAATAAAGGTAGAATTTAAAAATATTTGATAAAATAATATTATAAATTATATAATAAAAAAAGATTAAATGAAGGCAATTATAACTGCAGCTGGATATGGCACTAGATTATTACCTGCAACAAAAGAAATACCAAAGGAGATGCTTCCAATCCCATTTAATGGCACTTTCAAGCCAGTCATTCAAATAGTTTTTGAACAATTATATGATTATGGTATTAGAGACTTTATTATAATTGTTGGTAGAGGAAAAAGACTTATAGAAGATCATTTTACTCCTGATTTCTTATTTACTAAATATTTAAAATCAAAGCAAAAATACAAAGAAGCAAAGGAACTGGAAACGTTTTACAAGAAATTAGAAAAAAGCGACATAACATGGATAAATCAATTAGATCGGAGGGGTTTTGGGGATGCAGTATTAAGGGCAGAGCCATTTGCAGGGAATGATTTTTTAATTGTTGCTGCAGATCATATTCCAAAGCATTTAGTTAAAATGCCTATTTGCTCTATTTTAATAACAAGAGTAAAAGATCCATGCAATTATGGTGTTGTAAAAATAGATTCAAATAATAATATTTTAGAAATGGAGGAAAAACCAAATAGGCCAAAATCAAATTTAATTGTTTTGCCTTATTATAGATTGGATAATAGAATTTTTGAATTTTTACATAATGTAAAACCAGATAAAAATAAAGAAATTCAATTAACACAGGCAATAAAAAATATGATAGAAAGCCGAATAACAATAAAGGGAATTTTTGTAAAAGAAGCATATGATTTCGGAAATATTGAAAAATATATTTCAGCATATTTAAAATTAAGCAAAAAAATAAATTATGATCATAAAAATAATGAATAAATAATAAAATATTAGCTGGTTATTAGTTAACAAATAAGTAATTTAAATGTCTCTTTTTCTTTTATTTAAGTATAATCATTGATTTTTATTTGCATTATATAAAATAATGAGATGTATAATTATGCGATATAAGTGGCGCCATGACGACCAAAACCATAAGTAAAAATGCAATTAATATAACAAATAAAATTGATGCAAAAACTGAAATAAACGCATTTACTCTTGATGTCTTTTGTTGTCCCGATAATGCAATTATTAAAATTACAAATTCCCATATGGTAATTAATAATATTCCAATAATTTTAATATAATGGATCAGCAAAAGCCATGATAATAATAATGCTGGAACTGAGGCAAATACTGCTGCATTTAAAGTTAGGCTATAATTTCCATTCCACGCCTTAAGCAAAAATTTTCCAAATAAATGATAAATTGCTGCATCTATTATCAGGCCTATTGGAATTAAAATAAAAAATAAAATAATTCCTGAAATTAATATATCAAAAAAATAATTTGGAAAAAATGAGAATAAAAGCGAAAAATGCGGAATTTTATAATTAAAATGTAACATAACTGTTCCAGTAAGTGTATAAATAAGAAATCCAATTATGGCAATTTTAAAATAAAATTTAAATGCTGTTGAAAGTTTTATTTTTTCTTCGCTTGCTTTTCCTGGATGAAATAATATATCACATGCTTTTTTAATGCTGCTAGTTTTTTTACTATTAGAATTTTTCAAATTATACACCATTTATTTTTGATTTATACATAATAAATAAACATTCTGTAAAATAGATATTTAAATTAATATTATTTATATTTATCCGTCATAAAGCAAACAAAATCTTGAATCATTTTTCAATTTAATGCCACTACTGCTGTTTTCAAGCCAGGTTGGCTTAGAATACTTTATCTTAACAAGAAGCTCTGCTTCTTTTATTATGCTTGCTTTTTTATTTTTTTCAATATTTTTATAATTATTATTTGAAATAAATTTTAAAATAAGATCAGCAAGTTTTATTTTAATAGCAGAAATTTCATTAATATTGATTTTATTGGCATTATCTTTTAATAGATCTTTAATACATAGCGCTAATT
>JAJZMY010000006.1 GCA_021848125.1 Microcaldota archaeon | reverse complement strand
TTATCAGTTCGTCAATGTCTTTTAATGCTGTTGCGTTTGAAACTCCGACAAGTTTTGCATAATCCCTAAGTTTTATGTAGTTCAAAAGTAAAAGTGACCTATTTTTGTCCCAAAGCCAATATATACAAAAAATATTTATATCTCAATATTGATAAGATTTTATTATTAAATAAATCAAAAAATTAAAAAAATTCAATGAATTAAAATTTTGATGATTTTAAAATAGAAAAATTATATTTATAAAAAAATAGTGGGATTTATGAACGAAACAATAAAAAAACCTTTTAATGAAAAATACAGATCATTAATTAATAATCTTGAAAAAATAAATGATGATGAAAAGGCAAAAAAAATCGCATTAAGATCTTTTTACCAGATATTGGAAAAATACCCTTTATTTGCAAAAGATCTGGGAGAGAGATACCAGTTGGATAAAAAATTAATCAAAGCAGCAGAAATGAGATATGATAATAAGGTAATTGAGAAAAAAATAAATGAAAATTCAAGATTCCAAAAATTTTTAAGAGCCCATACTTTTGATTATGCAAATATTAAAATAGATGTCAATAAAGTAATAAGAGAAATCAATAATGAAAAAAATAATAAATAAATATCAAACTGCCTGAATCAGGATAATACTTAAATTTGTTTATCTCTATAGAAGGATGTGTTGTCCTGAATTATGTTCCTCTCGATAAATTAATTTCATTATTTCACCTTTTATTTATTTGCATTTTTTCCATAAATGCCATGTATGATGTTTTAATATTGCCGTCAAAAAGACTCATATGTGGTCTCTCAAAATTATAAAAATTTACAGCTCTTTCTATATCGATAAAAACAAAATACCTCTCTGCAATTAAATTTTCAACAACGCCATAATATTAGAAACATATTTTAATTTATTTTTTTCACATATAATGATGAATGAAATAAAAAACAATCTTAAGGATTGCAATAAAATGGAACTGAAAGAAAATCCAGATGCGCTTATTGTAATGAATAAATCAATTCCTCTTCATGTTGAATTTGCAGAAGAAAATGGAATATGCAAAACAGGAAACGGGGATGTTGCATATTTAAAAGGCGATGCAATAGTCACTGGAGTCAAAGGGGAAAAATATCCAATACCAAGAGAAAAGTTTGATCAGACCTATGATCTGATTGACGAAGAAAATAAACTTTATGTAAAAAAAAGAATAAAAATGCTTGCAATCCAGATAAATGAGCCATTTAGTGTGAATGTTTTATGGAGTAAAGATCCAGTTATTGGAAAACCCGGGGACTGGCTGATTGAATATTCTAATGGAGAATATGGCATTATAGATAGCCACATATTCAAAGATACCTATGATATTATTGGCAAAAATGAAATAAAGCAGCATTAACACAAATCAGTAATAATGGGTTGTATGCTAATCTGGCAGGCTACTGTGTTCGGGACGCAGTGATTCGGGTTCAAATCCCGGCAGCCCAAATTAAAATAAAAATACAATTATAAAGATAATTTGCTAATAATATAATATGAAAGAGTGCATACTTTATAAAAAACTTAAAAACAACAAGGCCAGATGCAATCTATGCTACAGATATTGCAACCTTGGTGAAAACCAGATAGGGTTCTGCGGAGTAAGAAAAAATATAAAAGGAAAAATATATTTGCTTGTTTACGGAAAGCCTTCTGTAATGCATTTGGACCCTATTGAAAAAAAGCCCTTGTTTCATTTTCATCCTGGCAGCTTTGTATTTAGTATTGGAACAATTGGATGCAATTTCAATTGCCAGTACTGCCAAAATTGGGATCTGAGCCGCGAAAAAGCAATTGAAAATATTAAAAATATAAGCCCAGGCAAAATTGTTTCACTTGCATTGCAGCAAAATGCAAAAGGAATTTCATATACTTATAACGAGCCGACAATATTCCTGGAATATGCTCTTGATATTGCTAAAATTGCAAGAAAAAAAGCCTTGTTCAATACATTTGTCAGCAATGGGTATATGACAAAAGAAGTTGTCAATAAAATGAAAGGCTATATTGATGCAGTTACTATTGATTTCAAAGCAAATGGCAATGATAATTTTGCAAAAAAATATATTTCAATTGTTTCTGAAAAACCAATATACGACACATTGCTGGAATTGAAGAAAAGCAAAATATTTATTGAAATCACTGATCTTATTGTTCCAGGCATTGGCGACAATCTTGATGATGCAAAAAAATTGGTTTTGTGGATCATTGAAAATCTAGGCGATGAAACTCCAATTCATTTTCTTGGATTTCATCCTGCCTATAAAATGCTTGATGTACCGCGCACTGAATTTGGAATTTTGGAAAAACATTACAAACTTGCAAAAGAACTTGGAATGAAATATGTTTATTTAGGCAATATAAATAAACCTAATTATGAAAATACTTACTGTCCGAAATGCAATTCAATTCTAATAAAAAGAGATTTTTTCAGCATTACAAAATTTAATTTAACAGAAAGCAAAGAATGCCCGAAATGTAAAACAAAAATAAATATTTTAGATTAAATAAATAAAATAAAAATATGTATATATCTTAAAATTAATAATATTATAAAATTTTATTTTGAAAAATAATATAATAAAGGTATGAAATGGAAAAAACAAATTCAAAAAGCATAGAAATAAGTCTTGGAGGAGAGACAGTTGTTAAGGCTCAGATTAAAGAAGTATTGGATTTTATTAATGATTTAAATAAAGTTGCAACTTGCATTCCTGATATTAAAAATTTTAAAGAAATAGATTCCAGAAATTTTACAGCCGCATTAGGTACTAATATCTCTATATTTAATTTTAGTTTTAATATTAAAGGCACTTTATTAAAGTATAATGAAGATTGTCTGTCTGTTTTGGTAAGAGGGAATAACAGCAATAGCGATATAAAAATAGATTTAGATTTAAATTTTAAAGAACATGGCAGCAATACAAAAATGTCCTGGAATGCAAGATATGAATTATGCGGATTTGTTAATATTATTGGCAGGAATCTGGCTAA
>JAJZMY010000022.1 GCA_021848125.1 Microcaldota archaeon | reverse complement strand
ACTGCAAAACTTACTGAAATGCTTAGAAGAATAGTGTGAGCAAATGACAGATTCAAAAAACAAAATCAAGAGCAGCAAATATAGAGAATATGATAAATATGAAGATTACATTATAAAAAAACTAGATAGTGAATTCAGCCATTTATTGATTTTTTATGAAAATTTTTGCAGAGAAAATAAAATAAAGCATTATGCTATTGAAATGCCCAAAATCAAATTTGAGGAATTTGATAATACTGTCGATGAAAATAAAATTGCAAAATACAGGCCATATCAAAATACTATAATTTTCGGAATAGACCAGATTCCTTATTTAGTAAATGCAGATAATAAAAATAAAGACGTTTTAAACAAACAAATTGATATTTTCATAGGCCATGAACTTGGCCATCATCTGCTTTATAACATAAACCCAGATGAATTAATAAGCATGAGGATTAGAAATTTTGAAAAATCAAATAATGACATTTATAATGATCCTTATATAAAAAATAATGAAAGTCTTGCGCAGTTAATTGGGGTATCTCTTTCTCAATCATCAAGAAACATGCCAATAAACAATGAAGCACTGGCATATGAACTTTTAGACAATGTGCAATTTTGCCTTGATGCAGCATTAAGATGCTATAAAGAAGACAGAAAAACACTGAATAAAAATTATTATAGTGAAGATGATAAAAAATATTTAAAACATTATTTAATAAAGGACTTTAATAATGACATAAAAATTATTGAAATTTACTTAAATTCTTTTGTTGCTTTGTCGCATATTTTAATTAAGAATAATGACAGCTTGATTAAATTCATAAAACAGGGAATAGACAAACCCGATAAACTAAATGAAGAGTTATCAAAAAATTATATTATTGGAACTAAAAATTCATTTAAATCCAGTTATGAAGACATAATGCCTTGTTATATTGATATTATTAATATTTATAAAGAAAAAATAGACAAAATAAAAAAATATAAAAATTTATTAAGGCAATAAATAAAAAATATTGCTGATCTATTATAAATATAAAATATAAAAAATAAAAAGTAATAAAATGATTTCAGATGAATTAATGGAGCAGATAAATTCTGCATCAAAAATTGTAAATACCGGTGGATTGATAGCATATCCGACTGACACTGTTTATGGCTTTGGATGCGATCCTGAAAACACAGAAAGCATTGAAAGACTGTTTGAAGTTAAAAAACGAGAAAACAAAGCAATTCCAATTCTTTTTGATAACATGCAAAGCATGGAAAAATTCGTTTATTTAACAAATCAGGAAAAGAAAATTGGAAACAAATTTTGGCCTGGCGCCTTGACAATCATTGCAAAACTCAAAAAAGAACTGCCTAGCCTGATTCACCAGAATACAGGATATATTGGCGTCAGGATTCCAAATTCTGAAATTAGCATTGAATTAATTAAACAGTGCAATGGGCATTTGACTGGAACCAGTGCTAATATTAGCAACAATCCTTCAATAAGGAATGCAGATGACATAAAAAATATATTCAAAAATAAAATTGATTATGTTATTGACGGCGGATTATTAAAAGCAAAAGAGTCAACAATAATAAAAATAGAAAACAATAAAATAATTTTTTTAAGAGACGGAGACCTGAAAAATGAAATTGAAGAATATTTTGAATCAAATATTTAAAAAAATTGAACTACTTTTTTTGTGCTATTTCTGTTATGCCTCCTTTTAGACTGAATGCTTCTACTCCGTGTTTTGATTTGAGAATTTTTGCAACAATTTTTGATGTATTTCCATGATAGCAGACAAATACATGTCCTTGTAAAGAATTAATTAATTCTTTTTCATTAGTATTTATTAATTCCATGGGGCTCAATTGAATTATTTTGTCACTATTTAAATTCATCAAACCTGCAATTTGATTTACATTTTCAGTGCCAAGCCAGACAAATTTTGTTTTGTTTTTATTGACAATTTCAAATGCCTGTGATAGATCTATTTCTTTTATCTCCTCCATTTCTTCACCTTATTTTATTTATCTTTACAATACTATGTTCTATTAGATATTTATAATATTTATATACTGTTGGAATTTATTTATAAACAAAATTATTCTTAAAAAGAAATAGATTTAATTCTATTTTAATTAGCTATCCCGTTGGGGTGAGTCGAACACCCAACCTACCGGTATCTACTTAAAACAATAATGGTTTTAAATACAAAACTACAGCCGGTCGCTCTAGCCATTGAGCTACAACGGGTTGTCTATTTTTATTAATTAATAATATTAATGATAAAATAAATTAAATAATAAAATTAAATAATAAATTAATAGGGGTTAAAATTAAAATCTTTTGTTTTATTTGCAATTATTCTTTAAGGAAACTTTAGCAGCTTTGCTGCTAAATTTTGTAAACTGAAAAGTTTACAAAAGCTTTTTCTAAAAGCTTTATTTCTTGATAAAACTTCTTTTTAAGAAGTTTTATTTTGAATGAGTATTAAACAGGAGTTTATTAAATGAGACAATTAGAACTGATTATTTAAAAAATTATTTAATAGAAAATATATAAATTATAAATCACTTAAATAAAATATAGATTTACGCATAAATTAATAATTTGAGTTATGCATAAATTAATAATTTGAGCATTAAATTAATATTAAAAAATTATAATGAATAGAATTATATTAAAAAATTATAATGAATAGAATTATATTAAAAAATTATAATGAATAGAATTATATTAAATGGTAGTTTATGAAAATAAAAGACAATAATAAATTTGAATATTCTCAAAAGGCAATTAAAAAGGTAAGAAAGCTTCCGATTGAATTTTATGAGATAAAGGACATATTAATAAATATAACTTCAAATCCAAATTTTCTTGACACAGTGCTGTTATGTTTTGCATTTTTAGTTGATACCCTGGTCTTTTCTTTTTATCCTGCTGTAATTGTTGTTATTTTATTATTTATTCTTGGGGCTTTTACATTAAGGCATGCATTCCTGGGATTAGTTGTATTCCTGATTATGGTTCTCCCCACAGTAATGTATCAGTCGCCTAGCTTGGCATGGGTGATGCTGATCGGAATAAGCATTACATTTCTTTTTGGATACCAGCATTACAGAACAATAACATTTATGTTCATCTTGTCTTTGCTTGCTTTTACAAGCATTGGTTTGCTGCTGGAAATTCCAGTATTCATTACTGCAATTCTAATGATAGGATATAAAAGAGGAATGATACTGGCTGCTTGCTTTGTAATTATTATTATTGCATTATCAGGAACAGCGCACATGCAGAATACAGGATATATTATTGGGCCTAATTTAAATCAAAACCAAAATTCTTCAATTGCATCATTAACAAGCATAAACAAGCCGCAATTGACAGTATTTAATTTTGGAGAAGGAATCAGCAGTGCATTTTTAGGATTTATAAATATTAATGCATCGTTTAACATAGGAACTGTTATGGATGAATTGCTTGGATCTTTATTCAAAACCTATTTTTATCTGATTCAGATTGGAGTATTATTAATTGTTGTATTTGCTATTGATTTTCTTGCGTTTAATGACAAGACAAAGCTAAATGGAGTAAAGGCGAGCTTTGCTGGAATCGGATATCCATTGATATTCATAGGGCTTTCATTCATGGCTGATTCTTTTAAATTATTTGATCTGTATTCATTTATAAGCTTTATTATAACGCCCTTGATTCTGTACTTATTTGCTGTTTTTGATATTAATATTGTCAAGGTGCTTGAAGTAAGAAAATCTGATTTAAGATTAAAATTCGGGGAGGCATTTGAAGAACTGGAAATAGGCAAGACTAATGAAACATTAAGCAATGTTGCAAATTATGATACTGTTAAAAAAGAATTAAAAGATGCAGTAATGGGGCCAATAGAGGAAAGAGGAATTTCAAGGGCATACAATGTTGAGCCGAGCAAAGGAATTATATTCTTCGGCCCACCTGGAACTGGAAAAACATTGATAATGAGAGCACTTTCAAATGAGGTTCATGCTGGATTCTATTATGTAAAGGCAAGCAACCTGATTTCATCATATCCAGGGGAAACAGAAAAAAAGATTTCACAGATATTCAGCATTGCCAGGAAGCATGCGCCATGCATTTTATTCTTTGATGAAATTGATTCAATAGGAACTTCCAGGACAATGGATGTTGACGAAACGCACAGGCATGCCTTGACTCAGCTGCTGGTGGAACTAGATGGATTCCAGAAAGTGAAAAATATTGTTGTTGTCGGCGCAACAAACATTCCAGAAGTTCTTGACCCTGCATTGCTGAGGCCAGGAAGGTTTGACAAGCTTGTCTATATGCCGTTGCCTGATTTGGATGGGCGGATGAAAATTTTCAAAATGTATTTAAGCAGGCTGCCAATAAGCAAGGATGTTGATTTTGACAAGCTGGCAAGAAAAACAGAAAGATTTTCAGGAGCTGACATAGAAAACATCTGCGAGTCTGTTGCGCAAATGATTGCACAAAAAGCAAGTTCAAGCAGGGCAATTTTGGAAATCAAGCAGCAGGATATTTTAGATGTTTTGGCTGCCATCAGGCCGTCAACATCATTGGCAGATGTTGAAAAATATAATAAATTCAAACTAATGTTTGAAAGAACTGTTTACGGCACTGTGAAAGAAGAGCAGGAAGAAGTAATATCAGTTATAGGGCTTGAGGATGTTAAAAAAGCAATTAATGAATCTGTTGAAATTCCATTGAAATACCCTGAAATGCTTGAAAAATATGGAATAAAACCAGTGACTGGAATTCTCTTGTTCGGGCCTCCTGGAAATGGAAAAACAATGATGATGAGGCAGGTCAGCAAGGGCATAAAAGGCGTGACAATGATTGAATTTGACACTGCAAATATACTTAAAATGGGCATTAATGAGGCAATAAACCAGATAAAAGAGCAGTTCAATATTGCAAGAGAAAATGCGCCGTCAATAATATTCATTGATGAAATCGACGGCCTGTTTCCAAAAAGAGATATGTCAAGCCCACAGGAATTCATTCAATTGACAAGTGAAATGCTGAACCAGATAGACGGAATTAAATCATTCTCAAATGTTGTTATCATGGCTGCAACAAACAGGCCTGATGCTCTTGACCCTGCATTGCTGAGGCCAGGAAGGTTTGACAAATTGATTTTTGTAAGGCCACCTGAAGCAAGCGACAGAGTATTATTATTCAAGCAGAATCTGGTGAATATTAAATTAGACAATGATGTTGATTTTGAAAAAATAGGAAAAGAAACAAAAGGATTTACAGGCGCTGACATTGCAAATGTCTGCAGGCAGATAAAAATAAATGCAGTTAAGCAGAATATTGCAACAGACAATGAAATCAAAATAAAGATGTCTGACATTGAGCAGATGATAAAAAAGACAAAGCCTTCTGCTCCGGAAATTGTTGTAAGCCAGTATCTTTCATTCTTATCAAAATATGGAGAAAGATGAGGTTGAATATTATATATTGAAATTTGCTGAAATTTTTAGGCAAAGAAAAAATAATGAAATAGCAAAATTAATTTATAATAAAAAACTTGCAGATGCATGGACAAATATTCCAAATCAGCTGAAACTGGCTTATTCTGCAAATTATATTAGGCAATGAAGCTGCAGGGCAGAAAGAATATTTCAAGCACAATGATTATTTTATAAATAACTATTTAAATTTTATAAAAAATATATTATTGGCAGATAGGCTGGGAAGCTAAGGGTTTTCCGTTCACAAATCCCTTTATGGTGGGCTTATATGTTGATCAAGTATTATAAACCAGGATTAAGAGCTGCGTGGAAATCATGATGTTTTGCCGTAAGTGATAGTTTTGTATGTAAACCAGGCCAGGCCGGAAGGAGCAACCTTAAGCATATAGCATAAAAAATGCGTGCAAATAAATTATGCTCTTGCGATACAGAACTGAATGGAAATGCAGAATTCTGGTTTTGATTTATGGTGCAAGATCATCTTCTGCCATTGAAACAAACTCATTGGTTTTATTATTGCATTTTTTGATTTGTATTAATATATATTAATCATTAATGAAATATGTTTTTAATATTTTAAATTAAAAATTATTTAATGCCGGGATCGCCTAGTGGTTCTTGAAATGTATAAAATATTAAAGCACTAAAGGGCGGCAGCCTGCTAAGCTGTTTGGCTTTTAGCCTTCGTGGGTTCGATTCCCACTTCCGGCGTATACTTAGGCTAAATAATTGCAGAGAATCGGGAATTAAATGAAAAAGAATAAGTATTTACTATTTCTTGAAATCTCAGTAATCATTATCTTAGCTGTTTATTTTTATCTTATACTTGCAAGATACGGAGTATCATGGGATAATATATCGCATTATTTTAATACTCTGACAATGTTAAGTAAATCTAAATACTATGAGATATTACGGGCACCATTAATCCAGCTAATTTTAATCCCTGGAACTGCTTTAAATGTTTCATTATACGAGGATATTTTATCTGTGCAAATTTTTCTTATAATTTTTTTCCTTTTTTCATTAAAAATGCTCTCCAAATCTCTTAAAGTCAATAAAATAAGCATTTTTTTACTTGCTCTTTCCCCATTTGTAATAAGCTTTATGTTTGTTTTGAATATCACTGATATATTTGGGATGTCAATTGCAATATTAGCCTTTGCTTATTATTACCAAAAAAAATATTTTAAAAGCAGTATAATTTTTGGGCTTGCATTTCTTGCAAAATTCACAAATCTATTATTTTTGCCATTAATGCCTCTTTTATTTAAAGGTAAATATAGAATACTTGGTGTTCTGCTTGCATTATTAATAGATCTTCCTTGGTTCGGCTATAATTATTTGTTGTACCATAATCCAGTATATGGATTTGAACTGAGTAATTTAGTATTTTCTGGCCAGCATGTTTTTAATTTAAGCAGCATTGCAGCTGCATTAAATTCATTACTGCAAATTTTATGGCCCATCTTTATTGTGATTGGTATATTAATATATCTGAGAAAAATAAGAGGATACAACTTCCATAATCTTTTTAAATCAATTAGTAGAGATGAGATCTATTTACTTATTTTTGCAATCTTTGAATTTATATATATTGGAAGCGCGCAAAACTACATTACATGGCTTCTCTATCCTCTTTATATTGCTTTGATAATTATAGGAATAAAAATATTAAGTAGGATTGAATTACCATCTATTCATGCAATTAAAATTAATATCACCCTTGCTTTAATTGTATTTTTAATTTTAAGTATTTTGATTTATTATAATCTTAATCCTAATAATAAAATTTCAAATTGGCATCTCTGGTTTTCAAAAAACCCCAATTATAGCGCTGCAATAAACAAGAGCAAAGATTTGGGATGCAATGCATTATATTCAAATGCATGGCCATATTTAATGATATATAATCCTACTGTAAACTCGTTTTATCTCAGCTCTACTAAAAATTCAATAGCTACTGATTCCTGTATATTATTCTTTAACACAAGTAATGTTGGAGTACCTGTAAATTTATCAAAATTTAATTTTACCATTCTAAACAAAAATCTAAATTATTCAATCTTTAAAAATAATTAATATATAATATTTAAAAACCGATCAAAAATTATTAAAAATGAAGGAGTAGGTTTGATATTTCATATCTGCGAGATTAGGTGAAATAATGAATATTAACAGGTATAATGAATTTAGCATTATAATCCCAACTTTGAATGAGGAAAAAGGAGCAGTAATACTGATAAAAAAAATTATCAAACTATATAAAAACATGAAAATTATTGTTGTTGATGATGGATCAATCGACAATACAGCAAGCAATATAAAAAAATTATCGCAAAAATATAAACAAATATTATTTATCAACAGAGGTAAATTTAATATAAAAAAGGGCTTAACTGGAAGTATAATCCATGGAATTTTGGTAAGCAATACAAAATATGTTATTGTAATTGATGCTGATCTTCAGCATCCTTTTCAAAAAATCAAAAATATCATTGAATTGCTGAATAATAGTAATGATGATAATGATCTTGTTGTTGGCGTGCGGGCTAATGTAATAAATTGGAAATTGCATAGAAAGATTATTTCACGCATACTTATGTCCATAGGCTCTTTTATTCTTATTATCACGAACAAAGAAAGATGCAATGATATATTTTCAGGATTTTTTGGAATAAAACGGAAATTATTTTTGAAGATATATAAAAGCAATAAAAAAAGATTTGTTGATTATGGATTCAAAGTGCTTTTTGATTTTTTGAAATGCATTAATAAAGGAAATATAAAAATAGCAGAGGTTCCTTACATATTTGAAAATAGGAAATATAACAAGTCAAAAGCAGGTGCAAAGCAATTTATATACCTTATAAAATCATTTATAACCTAAAAATGCAAATAATTACAATGAAATACTTGATTGATTGACATTACTTTATTACTTGTTTTTGCAGGAAGGTGGAGGGAATTCTATCAGATATTAAAAATTTATAAATATGTACATTACAATGAACATAAAGTTTATAAATATGTACATTACAATGAACATAAAGTTTATAAATGTAGTTACAGTATATTTATAGAGAATTATGGAACAAATTAAACTTGAAGAATTCAATCATTGGTGGATAACTAATAAGGTAGATGAGGACCTTGCATTGCAGTTTAAAAGAGATATTTATAATATTATTGAAAAAAGAATTGAAAATAGATTTATACTAGCTCTAACAGGCTTAAGAAGGGTTGGTAAAACTACAATATTGTATCAATTAATTCAAAATTTAATAGAAAAAAAAGTTGAACCAACTAATATACTTTTCTTCTCTTTTGATGATAATAAGGCAGAAATAAGCGACATAATAAATTCTTATAAAGATTTTCAAAAAAAAGATTTTAGAAAGGAAAGAGTTTATATATTCTTTGATGAAATCCAAAAATGTGTTAACTGGGAAAATGAAATTAAAAAATATTACGATCTTTATCCGAAAATTAAATTTATTATAAGTGGCTCAGAATCGTTATTTATTAAAAAAAGGATGAAAGAAACCTTGGCAGGAAGGCTGTTTGATTTTGTTTTGGCTACATTCACCTTCAATGAATATTTAAAATTTAATGGAGTAAATGAAAGTGAATTTAAGTACGAAACAAAAATTAAACCTTTTTTACATAGCTTTATAGAGAGGGGGGGATTTCCTGAAAGTCTTTCATTTAAAAATGATAGAGAATTTAGAGAGTATATAAAAGCATTAGTTGTAGACAAAATAGTATATCAAGATATACCAAAACTTTTCAAAATACAAGATCCAGAATTTCTCAAAGTTCTGCTTGAGCTGATAGCAACAAATCCTGGTGCATATATAGACTATCAATCATTAAGCAAGCAGTTTGATAAAGACAGAAGAATCATAAAAAATTATATCTCTTATCTTAAAGAAGGTTTTTTAATTAATATGCTTGGCAATTACAGAAAGGGGAGCATAGCCACATTAAGAAAGAAAAAACGAGCATATCCTACTGACAACTCATTGATTTATCTTTATACTTCTAATATTAACTCCGACTTTTTCGGGAAAATGGTGGAAACATGCATTGTTAATTGTCTTAATGCAACCACTTTTTGGAAGGATAATGGCGAAATTGACATTATACATAAAGGAATTCCAATAGAAGTCAAATATCAGGAAAAAATAAATTTTGGTGATTTCAAGAATTTGAGAGAATTTATGAAAAAATTCAACAGGCATGAAGGTATATTAGTTACAAAAATTGACGAAAAAACAATTGATTTCGATGAAGGTTCGATAAAATTAATCCCTGTGCACAAATTCCTTTTGGAAGAACGATATTTTTAACTATAGAAAAACAGCATATGGAAACTAACTAGATTGCAAAAAAGCACCAACTGAATTGTGCAGTTCAGATACTGCTAGCTTGTTGCGGGGGGAACGACTCGTGCGAAGGGTTTATAAGGAGCGTAGCTCCAAGATGACGATTAATAGACTTTATCTGTTTATGACTCATTTTGAATCATTATTTTGTAGGTAAGTGCTCTAAAAAAGAACCAAACATTCCTTATTTTAGACGATAAACGCATGAAAAATCCTACCAAAAAGATGAAAAAAATAAATTATTTATAGAAAAAAGATTTATGTCCCACAGCTAAACAATAAGTAAAAATTTAAATTATTCAATTTTTAAAAATACTTAATAATTTATGATTTAATATGTACCTATAAACTAAGAAATTGCCAGAACTAAATATAAGTTTGTTTAATAATTATAAATGAATACTAAAATTTGTAATAAATGATTATATGGAAAAAAATAACAAGATAAATAATAGTGAAAATATTGAGGTAATAAAAGAGGTTGGCGCAATTTCATATAAAGCGCTGGTAAAAATAAGTGAAAGAGTGAAACTTGGCGCTAAAGTCATGGATATTGCAAAATTTAGCGAGGATTTTTTAAAGGAAAATAATTACAAGCCAGCATTTCCATTGAATATTTCAATAAATGATTATGCAGCGCATTACAGTCCGAAGCTTGGAGATGAAGCAGCATTTGAAGAAAATCAGATTGTAAAACTGGATTTTGGCGCGGAAAAAAATGGATTTTTTGGTGACTGCGCAATAACAATTGATTTATCAAATAATAATCAAAAATACATAGATGCAACCAATGAAGCAGTGGAAAATGCACTAAGCATTATAAGGCATGGAACCCGCATAAGAGATATTGGCAGGGAAATTGCAAAAACAATTGAATCTAAAAATCTTAAGCCAATAAGAAATTTAGGAGGGCATGGAGTAGAATTAAATGAATTGCACAGCGACCCATTTATACCTAATTTTGACAATAATGATGAAACAGAACTGGAAGAGGGTATGGTGATTGCTATTGAGCCTTTTGCAACAAATGGCAAGGGAATTGTAACTGAAACTGATTTTATTGAGATATGCAGATTCAATAAAACTGTAAATACAAGATCAGATGCTTCCAGACTGTTATTGAATGAAATTGAAAAAAGATTTGAAAAAAGGCCGTTTGCAATTAAATGGCTGTCAGACATTGTTGATTCTAAGTTCAGATTATACAGCGCAATAAATGAATTGATAAGAGAAGATGCACTGATTCCAAGCCCTGCTCTTATTGAATTGGGAAATGGAATTGTGTCGCAAACTGAAATTGAATTGATTGTAGAAAAAGACAGTTGCACAGTACTAACAAAATGAACTTCTTAAAAAGAAGTTCTCAAGAAATAAAGCTTTTCTTTAAAAAGAAAATTTTTATCAAAAGAAATAAAGCTTTTAAAAAAAAGCTTTAGCAAAATGAACTACTTAAAAAGAAGTTCTCAAGAAATAAAGTTTGCTAAATTCAGCAGCAAAGCTGCTAAAGCTTTAATAAAAATAAAAAGAAAATATAAAAAAAAATAAAAAAATTATTTTTATTGCAATAAAAACAATTAAAGTTTACCTACTCTTCTTTTTTGGGCTCTTTTCAATTTTTTCCTTCTTTTTTTCAGCCATTTCCAGCGCATTCTTCCTTTTTTCTTCCATTTTCTAGGTATACTTCCCAATAAATCACAGATTTTTAATTACAATAAGTTTAATAAATATTTATAACATTAACACTTGAAAATTATAATACAGCAAATATTTAATTATATAATTAAATATAAATAATAAAAAATAAATAATAAAAAAATAATAAATAATTTAGAATTTGAAAAATATTTAAATAATGCTTTTTAATAATTAATATTAGTATAAACAAAAAAATATAAATATAAATATATTTAAATATAATCTAATCTCATAAAAAAATAAAAATTATTTTTAAAATTCAATTGGTTAATAAATGGATGAAAATAATAATACTCAAAATGAACAAAACCCTGGAGATATAATTAATACAGCGAATCAGAATAATGCAGAGCAAATGCATCAATCAAATGCCCAACAGCAAAACCAGGCACCAAATCCAGGGACCAAACCAATCACAGACAAGGGGTTTAAGCCTAATATTAATATAATATCTGCAATAATTATAGCAGTAATTATTATTGCTGTTATTTTTATTATTTTAGGCCAGCATGCTCCAAAGCCAATAACTACAACAATAATCCCCAAAAATACAATTACAACAACTGCGAATATAATTGCAACTACAACAATTCCCCCAAATGCAGTAACAAGCACAACAACCACAACAACGAGCACTACAACAACTATACCTGTTATCACTTTTCAGTCATGCAATTCTTTTTCTGTTTCAACAAATAAATTAAATGCAACACTAGAACAAAATTGCACATGGAAAGGGGGCATTCTTAGCATATGGGGCGCAAGCGGAAACAGCAGCAATTTGAATATTGAATTAGTTGCAAATAATAAAATATATTTTAATAAAAACTACAGCAACAATTGCCTTGATTATCTGGCAAATGTTTCATTGCCTGCAAATAATTATAATATAATAATGAAAACAGGTGCAAAAAACGGAACGTGCGGAAATAGCCTGCTGGAATTGAATACAAGCGGAATTCCAGTATATAGCAATGTTTACAATGGAAATTTCCTAAAGCAATATTCTGGATGGTATCTTAGTGGAAATGGATTTGGAAGAGCTCCATTAAACATAACTTATGCTAATAATAATTTGTGTTATCTTGGAACGCCATGGAACAATTATAATGCAAGTTTCTTTGCAACAACATTCAATTGTGGGCTTTTAACAACATTTGGAAATATTAGTTCCAGCTATTTCAAGGTAACAAAACCATTTTTAAACTTTAAAATAATAAGTCCTCAAAACCAGAAAATATATCTTGAAATTCTTTATAACAACAGGCCTTATATAGTAATTCATTACAATACTTTTAACAATTCATTGGGGCCTGATGCTAGCTCGACATTTAGAAATGCAACAATACCTCTTGAAACAGTTCTTAATAAGGATGTGCAGATCAAAGTAGTTGCAGAAACATTGAATAAGCAGACATATATTGCTATTGGAAACTTTGAATTGTCTAATCTTCCAAACCAGCAGATAGGGATTATTTCTAATGAAACAATCAATAGCTCTGTTATTAAATCCTGATTTTGATTTTTTATTTTTAATTTAATAAATAAAAGAAAATTAAAAATATAACAAGCAGACTTTGCAATAAATGATATGAATGGCTATTAGATTATTTAATACGCTAACAAAAAAAATTGAGGATTTAATCCCAATTAATAATAGCCACATTAACTTGTTTGTATGCGGGCAGACTGTTTATGATGATATGCACCTGGGGCATGCAAAAACATATGCTAATTTTGCCATGATTGTAAGATGGCTGCGGCTTTCAGGGTATGATGTTAGATATATTCAAAATATTACTGATGTTGATGATAAGATAATCAATAGGGCAAGGGAACTGGGAATAAGCGAAAAAGAACTTGTCAATAAATATGAAACCCGGTTTTTTGAGGATGTTGAAAAATTAGGCATTAAAAATGATGTTGATGCATATTTAAGATCCCATGATTACATTGATGCAATAAAAGACCAGATCCAGACACTTTTAAACAAAAATTTTGCATATTATCTTGATGGCGATATTTATTTTGATGTTGACAAGTTTGAAGATTATACATTATTGTCCGGAATGAAACTCAATGATCTTGGAGTTCATAGGATTGAGCCAAAAGCAGGGAAAAAAAATACATATGACTTTGCATTATGGAAGTCTGCAAAGGAAAATGAACCAAAATGGAATATTGAATTAAACATTAATGGCAAATGGCTAATGCTATCTGGAAGACCTGGATGGCATATTGAGGATACTGCAATGACATTTAAGGAATTTGGTCCCCAGTATGACATTCATGGAGGGGCGAGCGAATTGATTTTTCCGCACCACACAAATGAAATTGCACAGGCAGAAGCAGCATCAGGCCTAAAGCCTTTTGTAAAATACTGGATGCATTCCGGGGTCTTGTTCATAAACAATGAAAAAATGAGCAAAAGCCTTAAAAATTTTATAAGGGTCAGAGAAGTTTTGGAAAAATATGATTACGAAGCTTTAAGATTATTAATCAGCAGCACGCATTATAGAAAAGCTATTGATTATAATGAAGGCTTAATTGAAGAATCAAAGCAAAAATTAAATTACATGTATTCTGTTTTAAACTTATTTTATAATTTAAAAAATACCAGTTCAATACAAAATAATGAAATAAATAAGCATATTGAAAACTTTAAACTGGAATTTGTAAATGCCATGAACAATGATTTTAATTCGCCTCTTGCGCTGTCAAGCCTGATGACGCTGATCAATTATCTGAAAGAATACTGCAAAATGTATGGGGAAATAGGAGACAAAGCAAAGGAAAATGCAATAAATGAAATACTTAAACTATCAAATGTTTTGGGGATTCTTGAAAATAATAAATACAAAAAAAATATCACTGATGAAACATTAGATTTGATTAAAAAAAGGGAAGAAGCAAGGAAAAGCAAGGATTTTATAAAAGCAGATGAATTAAGAAAAATAATAAATGAAAAGAATATTGAAATAGAGGATACTGAAAAAGGGACAATATGGTATTTTAAATTTATTTAATTAACAGCCTCAAAGCCCGTATAAAACAAACATTTATTAAGGGTGGGGGGATGTCACTCTTATTATAACATATATACTTAGTGAAGGGGGTTACTAAGTGAATATATGTAAAATGCCCCATTTTACATTTATCTCTTTTTTTTATGTTTGCTCTTTTTTATTATTTTCTAATTTTTCCATAACTTTTTTTCCCATTTCAATCCTATTTTCAATTTCTTTTGTTATAAGCGCTAAATCATCAGGCTTTAATACTTTTTGCAAAATATATCTTGAATAATTTGTTGAAATATTTGAAATTTCCAAAATCAATGACTGTAATTGGCTCATTTTAAGCACAAATTCCTTGTCTGGCTTTAATATTTCAAGACCAATTGGAGTATAATTAAATGCAATATTTACTAATGGGAAAATATTTTCAAATAAAATAGTTACTTCAGCGCTTGTTGAATATAGTTCATTTAATTTAATTGGTTCTTCAATTGCACCGTAACAATATACAACTCCTTTTTCTTTTAATAAATGCTCATTGATAAGATCAACTAACAGGGGCTGGAGCTTCTCTTTTTCCTGGTTTTGCATATCAAAATACATTTTTACTAGTATTCCTCCTTGCAATAATTTTTCATGTGTTATTTTTTCCAGCTCTGATTTTACCATTTTTATCACTTTTTATATTAATTTTTACTAAATTTTTTTAAAAAATTTATTTTAATTATTTAATTTTTAAATGTTTAATTTTTTTAAAGTTTGTATTAAATTATTTAAGCTGATGCTCTGTTCGCTTCCTATTTCCAAATCCTTTAAATTAATTGTATTTGCTTTTTCTTCCTTGTCTCCAATAATCATTGCATATTTAAATTTCAGCATATTTGCATAATAAAGCTGGTTTGTAATATTCTTGTTTGAAACATTAAGATCCGCATTAATGCCATTGTCTCTTAACAAGCTGGCGATTTTTACAGCATATTCATAATTAGAATCATTAATATATGCAATAAATAATTTAGAATAGGTATGTTTTTGATATGAGGAATAATTCAAATAATCTAATATCCTGTCTACACCTATGCTCGCGCCAACAGCCGGCGTCGGCTTGTTTGAATAAATTGAAATCAAATTATCATATCTTCCTCCGCCTGCAATTGATAATGATGGATTTTTTGTTTCGCTTAGTTTGAATTCAAAAATCAAAGAATTATAATAATCAATTCCGCGCACTATTGAAAAATCAATAATTATATTTGTTTTTAAACCATATAAATTAATAATTTTTAATAATTTATTTAATCTTTCAATAAATGGCTTTGCTTTTTCCTTTAAAAGATCTTCTGCATATTTTAATTTATCCTCATTGCTGGTGCTGCTTGTTATAAACATAATAATTTGGTTCACTATTTCAGAACCCAGATTCAGCTCTTTCAGCATGTCACTAATCTGATCAATGCTTGCTTTATCTGATTTATCAATAATACGCATTATTTTTATTGCCAAATCCTGCTCAATTTTTAGACTTTCAAATAAAGCATCCAGAATCTGCCTGTCATTTAAATGAATTTCATAATTAATATTTATTTTTTCAAATAATTTTGCAACTGCTGCAATTACTTCTGCTGTAGTATAAATTTCATTTCCGCCCAGAATATCAATATCTGCCTGCGTGAACTCCCTATATCTTAATTTTTGGGGTTCTTCCTTGCGCCAGGCCTTGTCAATCACATATCTTTTGAATGGAAGCTGTATTTCCTGGTGCATTGCAAAAAATCTTGCCAGTGAAATTGTATGATCATAGCGCAGTCCGAGATTTTCGCCATTGATTTTATAAATAAGCTTATTTTCTTCGCCAATTGTGTTTTTTGCCAGTAGCACATCAAGCGATTCAAAAACAGGCGTATTTATTGGATAAAACCCGAAATTCTGAAAAACCTCCTTTATCTTGTTTATTAATTCTTCTCTAAATATTGCTTCATTCGGAAATAAATCCCTGACACCTCTTGGATAATTAATTGGCATTGATTCACATTTAATAAATATTTTATTTAAATCAATAAAATATTTCTATATTTTTATATATATTTTGCTTATTAATAACTAATTATTTAATATATGTATATTTTTTTTAATCTTTTCGAATACTTTATTGAATTTAATAATAAAAATATTTAAAATCTAATATTAAAAATACTAGGAGATATTATGAGTGTAAAAGAAATAAATGAAAAAAATTTTGAACAAGAAGTTTTGAAATCAGACACGCCTGTTGTAATTGATTTTTGGGCAGAATGGTGCGGTCCTTGCAGGATGTTTAGCCCGATATTTGATGAACTATCTGAAGATTATAAAGACGTGAAATTTATGAAACTAAATGTTGATAATAATGAAGAAATTGCAAGACGCTACAATATTATGAGCATTCCGACAACAATGATTTTTAAGGATGGGAAAATAAAAGGAATGATGATCGGTGCAGTACCAAAAAACAACATTAAAAAATTTATTGATGAAAATAAATAAAACATATAATTATTATTTTAAGTTTTGTTTTGTTTTTTTTATACTGTGTTGAAAATCTATTTATACAAAAGCTTTTTAAATATTTCGCTATATTAAATATTTAATAAATAAATTTTAAATTTTATATTAAATAAAGAATATAAAAAAAAATGCAAACCAATGAATAATGGTGCAAAAATGCAAATAACAATGCTACAGCAAAAATTCTGGAATATGGAATCTCTTTTTATAGGTAGCATTGGCATTATAGCAAAGTTTTTAATGAACAGATCATTAAATACACCATTATACGTTCATTTGGTCTGCACAAAATACTAAAAATCTAATTTTTTAGGTGTTTTATGTGGATCAAATGATTGGGAGAGGAGAGTATAATAAAAAAATATGCAACAAGTGTGAGCAACTAATTATACTTGAAATTGGATATGATTCTATTGCAACTGCTTCTAGTTTTGTAACTTATATTTCAAACGTATATGGATTTTCTAAAAGCACTATTTGGTATAATCTGAAAAATCTTAAAAACAAGCATATTCTTAATTTTGCAACAAGGCAGGATCCAAAAGAATATCTTTCGCTTACAAAAAGCGGGGCAAGGTATTTTGATATAATCCAGAAACAGAAACTGCGCATAACCAATTACTTTAATTCTAAATATACAAAAAAAGCAATGCTAGTTAATCATGCTTCAGAATATTATAGCACTGACATAACAGCAACAAGTATTAATATTCCATTGGCATAAGCTGAGGGTTGAGAAGAGCTGAGGGTTGGGTTGGAAAACTTTTAGCAAACAATTAATATTTATATTAATTGTTTGATCTTTTAAGTCTGAGGCAGGAAGTCTCCTTTCGCAAGGGAGGAACAGTCTATTAATGAATATAAAAGCAATTTTATATATTTTGCTTTATAAAATTGTAAAATTCTAATAATATATTAGAAACATCTCCAAAAGATTTAAATACTGCAAAAAAAAAGAATTATTAAAATGGTTTGGGGTTTTGAAATGAAAAATAAAATAAAGAGAATTGGGGAAATTGATAGAAGTAGTGATGGAATAAGTGATGTAATTGATTGCAGCGAAATTGAAAGATATTTTGCAGAAATAGGCATCAAAACTGATAAAGATGATGCAAAAAGGGCTGCAAGTGTATTACGCACTGCATTGAGCAGGCATGCAATAAAAATAATTGAAAAGGCAGTAAATGAGACAAAAGAGAGAAAAATGGCTTTTGGAGCAGCAGCAATGATAATTGGTGCGAAAAAGCTATGCAATTAATATGAAAAGGAAAAACAATAAAATCATAAATTAAAACAAGTGTATAAAAGGCTAAAAATCTTTTATTATGATTTTTAGCGCTTTATTTTTTTAATATTTATATATTTATAAAATCTTATTATTAAAAGGACAAACGCCAAGGAAACCTTGGCAATTACTCTGAACCTTAAATTAGTTTCTTTATGTTTGTCTGCTTCAGATTTTGGCATGAAAGTTCTAGACTTATTTCATATTTTATTTCAATCAATTCGTCTTCCAAAAATCTTTCGCTTATTTTTCTGTATTCTACTAAATTCTTTATATGGGTTATTAGATCTTTTTCAAAATGCAGGTCACTTAATCCAAGATCTGCATCTGATTTCTTTTCGCTAATTCCCAATCTTTGGTTCATTTCATTAACCAAGGAATCTATGGCATCATAGAGTTCTGACTCTATTTGTTTGCCAGTTTCCATTTAGTCACCCTTGAGATTTGCCTACATTTTATGTAGACGACTGATTTATATCGCGTTAGTCATACGCTTCTGCTTTATTATTCTTATAAAAATAAATATATATACTTTACTATATATTTACTTATTTTAATATTAATTAATATAAAAAGGAAATATTTATATATTTTATTATCTTTATTATTATTGCCAAAACAAATTTGGTTTCCTTGAGATGTGCCTGCATTTATGCAGGCATGTATTTAACTATTTCTAAAAAAAGTTTTATTTTAAACAAAAACAATAAATATATCCTAATATATAGTAAATATTAATTTATTGTTTTTTTTTGATGATAAAATGGAAAATTTAAAGAATTTAAAGGCTGTTGACGACAAAGAGTTTTTAATAAGCAGGCAAAAAGAAGTTATTAATTATATTGAATCTCAGATAAAACCTAGCGGATACATGAAGGCATCACATAATTATCTTTATTATATCCCTATGTGGTTCAGGGATTCATCATTTACAAGCATATCATTAACACATAATGCAAAGTTTTTTGAAAAAAACAATGATAAAGAAGATGAGGAAAAGGCAAAAGACGCATCTACAAGACTATTGAATTTCATGTGGAAATCAGTGAATAATTTTTCGCAGAATATGGAAAAAGCAATAAACCTGCCATATGAGCATCCTGCATTCAACAATACTATGTTAACACATGTTCCTGCAAGAATTAATGAAGACGGCAAAATGGGCTGGCATAGAGGTAATAATTTAATGGAATCTGATGATCCTGTTGATCATTTAGATTTTAACCAGTCTCTATGGCTAAAACAATTTGATTCTGTTCCTTTATTGATAATTGCAACAAATGAATATATTAAAAATTTTGGAATTGATGAAAAAATAGGCGAATCATTGCATAAAATAACAAAATTGCTTCCATTAATGATTAATTACATGAATAAAATTTATGTTACGCCTTGTTCAAATGCATGGGAAATGGATACAAACCAAATTCATGCATATGATGTTGCTGCTATATATTCTGGAATGGAAAATGCACTTGAACTTGTAAAATATTTTAAAAAAGAACTGAATGAAGAATATTCAATTAAGAAGCTTAAAAAATTAAAGGATATTTTGAATGCAAGGGATATAGAAAACTGCTTAGAGGAAAAAAACAAAGCAGAAATTGAATTGTGCCTTAAAGCAATAAATATGGCTAATAATGAAAAAATAAATAACATTGATGAAAATGAAATATTAAAAAATATGGATAATATTGATAAATTTTTAAAAAATCATTTTATTAGAAATAATATACTATATAAAGCAAAAGATGTTTTTAAAAATGATGGGACTTTTAAAAATGGACCTGTATTTGAAGTTGATAGCGAGGAAATATTTATATTTACTAGATTTAAACCTCCAAGCGCCACTAAAACAGTCCAGAATAAAACAATGGAAAAAATTGAAACGGATTTGTTTGATGGAAACGTATTGCCAATAAGATTTTTAGGGGACAAATATTTCTTTGGCGGAAGATGGCCTTTGCTTGGACTGGAAGCAGCAAACTGGTATATCCAAAATAATAAAAAGGAAAATGCAGAGAAAATTATCAATTATATAACTGAAAAATACTTGCTAAACAGCAATAAAATACCTGAGCAGGAATTAGTCAACCCTGCAAGCAAGGATGATCCTGATAAATTTTTTGAAAAAAACAACAGCAATATAATTGACGATCTTGCCTGGTCTGAATCTGCCTATGCTGATGTATTGTCAGAATATCTCAAATCCTTGAATTTAGAACAAGATGAGCAAGAAAATAAAAAAAAACATGATTTAAAAATATATAAAAGAGAATCGTGATATGCAATTCACCAATGACTTAAAAATCATGATATTCTTGCCTTAGAAATAATATTTTATTTATGAATTTTGGATTTTTTGTTTTTATTTATTATTCTTTAATTTAAGTATTGATATTGGTTTTCTCAGCTGGCTTCTTAACTCTGTTATATCTTTATCTTTTGACTTAATAAAACCAATTTCATTATGCTTTTCATCTTTAATCCTGTTTTTGAACATCAATCTG
>JAJZMY010000027.1 GCA_021848125.1 Microcaldota archaeon | reverse complement strand
AAGTTTGGGGTTACTAAAAACAAAGTTTTTTATAAATAAAAATAGCGGGTAAAACCATGTCGAACCAAATACTCACAAAAGAAAGTGCAGAAAGTTTAAACGATATAATTGAAGATTTTAAGAGAGCAAAGGACTCATTAAGAAATTTGCGTGTGCTAACAATTGGAGGAGTATACGGTGCAGTGTTAAGTGTAAGTATCCAATTTATTTTAAGCCCGTTACTATTTCCTTCATCAAAAGATACTAACGAATTAATACTTATAGGACTCTTTTTAGCTTTTATGGCAACTGTGATATTTAATGAACAATATAGAAAATTGTACCCTTATGGCGCAAGGTTCAGATCTTTTGCGTTAACATTTAAAAAGAAAAAGGATTATAAAAAAAACAAAGAAAAATTGCTTGAAAAATTAAAAGATGTATTTGGCGATAAGTTACAGATAGTTCCTTTTAATGAAGAAGGGGGTGGGTATAAAGAAGATATTTTGTATATAAACGATAAAGAGAAAGATAAAAGTAGTGGTAAGTTAACCTACATGCCCGAGCTTAGTACGATAGAAATTAGATTAAATTTGGAGAATAAGTATACAGAGAAATTATTAAAAATATTCGAAGCTATTGAAGGCAAGGATAATTCTAAAGGATATAAATTAAATATGCTTGGGGTTGCAGGGATTTGAACCCTGATCAGCAGGTTACTTCATATTTTTTAAAAATTCCAGATTTATATCATTGCAAAAGCTCAAATTAATTTATTTTTAAAAATTTATTGTTTATCTGGAGCCTGCTGCGCTGCCAAGTTACGCTACAACCCCTATATTAAATCAGATGACTCTCGTTTCATCATATAATTCAGAAATACCTCGTTTCATCATATAATATATATACAAAAAATTAAAAATTTATAAAAATTCATATTTAATAAATAATATTTGATTAAAACTTATATTATAAATAATTTATGAATATTAATTATGAATATTAATATTTATTTTAAATAAGAACAAATAGTGAAATTATGGCTGAACTATATACACCTCAATCACAAGCAGGGGTAATGAGTTTTTATGATGCTCCGTCAAAAGGACCTAAAATAAATCCAAAACTAATACTAGTAGCAATATCAATATTTGCAATATTGATTATTATAATTAATCGTGTTATTGCATTATAATAATACAATATATAAGATTGGTAAATTAAGTTTTTATTAATATTATAAAAGTAATTGGTGTTTTTGTTGAATGATCAAACAAATAATAATTTAGTAAAAAATAATGAAACAATATTGTTTAAAGACAAACAGGCAAAAATTATTCTCCTTTTAAAAAATAATTCGCAGAACTGGTATATCTCAATGCTTGCAAAAGCATCAAACACAACATATGTTCATACCTGCAATTTTATTATTAATTGTGAATTAGTTGGTATTGTGGAAACTGAAAAAAACGGAAAAATGAAACGCATAAAATTAACTGACAAAGGTCAGACAATAGCAAATAAAATATCAGAAATATATTCTTTGATAAATAATGAAAAAATGAGTGGCAGCCAAGTTGATTTGAATATCAAGAATTAGCAGCAAAAATCAGAACATTTCAAATAAAGTATTAAATTTTCAAGCACGATATTTATTTATTTCTGATTAACTCTTTTTTGGGAGTTTATTAATTTTGATTTATGTGGAATAATGGATTATTCTTTAAGATGTTTAGATTGTAATAAATTATTTGACAGCAATTATAATAAACAAAAATGTAATGCATGCAATGGACTGCTTGAAGTCGAGTACAAAAAATTTAATTTTAAAATCAAAATGCAAAATAATTTCTGGAACTATGAAAAAATTCTGCCAAAATCTAATTATAGACATTATGAAATTGGAGGAACAAAATTAATAAAAAGCAATGAATACAAAAATCTATTTTTAAAGCTTGAAATACAAAATCCAACGAATTCTTTTAAAGATAGGGGCTCTGTTGTTGAAATAGCAAAAGCAATTGAATATGGCTATGATGAAGTAGTATGTGCATCAACAGGGAATATGGCTTATTCGATATCTTATTTTGCAAAACTGAATAAAATAAAATCCAGGATATTTATAAGCAATAATGCAAACAAGGATAAAATAAACTATATAAGATCAACTCATGATGCAAATATTACTCAGATTAGGGGAGATTTTACTGATGCGCAGAAACTGGCAGAGCAGTATGCACTAAGACACAATGTATTTTTAACTGGGGATTATTGTTATAGAAAAGAAGGGCAGAAAACAATGATTTATGAAATAATGAGCAATATAAAACCTGATTATGTTCTAGTTCCTATTGGAAATGCGACACTAATTTCTGGAATTTTAAAAGGCTTGAATGAAATGAAAACAATGCGCATTATTAATAATTTTCCAATAATTGTTGGAATTGAAGCGCAGCTTTGCAATCCTCTTGAAAAAGCATTCAATTCGCAAAAAGCAATTAAATACCAGAAGCCGATGACAAAAGCAGATGCAATTGCTGTTGGATATCCTACTTTTGGAGAAAGTGTAATAAATGAATTAAGAAAAAAAAGTGGATTTATAATAAGCGTGACTGAAAATGAAATGAAAAAAGAACAAAAAGCATTTCATGAAGATTATGGATTAATCTGTGAATTAGCAGGGGCAGCAAGTATTGCTGCATTTAAAAAATTAAGACTAGAAAATAAAAAAAATAAAAAAATAATAACAATTATAAGCGGTGGGAATATATAAATGTCAAATATTATAAATTCATTTTTTTATTTTATAATAACTTGACAATTTATGAAAATTTGTATTGGAATTTTTAGAAACAAATTGACCTATCGCTTTTGATGTGTTATTATCAATACAATTAGATTTTGCAATAAAACCATAATCACCGTCAACAATAAAAACTTCTTCAATATTATCAACGCTGAGCAGTTTCTGCGCAGTTTCAATTGCATTGCTGTTTTCTTGCGGTTTAATAAAGAAAAACTCGCATTCACTACATTGCTCTTTATTTTGTCTTATATTTTTATATTCTGATTTTTTTGTTGTTGTTTGTTTCATTGTATCACATATAATTAATAAATGCTTTGTGTGTTTTGTTATTTCGTCTCTATTATTGATTGCATTCTTTTGCCAAAAATTTGGAACAAATTATTATGTAATTTTATATAAAAATATTTAGTTAAATATATAGTAATGCACGAAATATTTTTAAATATATTTATTATTTAATTTAATAGCGGAACTTTAGAAAAAGCATTTTATTGGAAATCTTTAAATTATAATTAAATATTTATAATTTATTGTTTAATACAATAATATAAAATTCTTAATTCTTGGTGTATTGAAATGAAAATAAGCGAATTAAAAGTTGGTACAAATAATGTAAACATAAAAGCAAAAGTAATTCAGAAGGATGAACCGCGAGAGGTTGTAACAAAATACGGAAAAAGATTGAACGTAGCTAATATAAGTCTCGAAGATGAAACAGGAACAATATCAATGTCTTTATGGGGCAATGACATTAATGAAGTCAATGTCGGCGATATGGTAGAGGTTTCAGGCGGTTATGTAAATGAATTTAGGGATAACCCTCAATTATCAACAGGAAAATTTGGTAAAATAAAAGTTGTTGAAAAATCAGGTGGAAGCGAGGAATTGGAAGAAAGCGAAGAATACAATTCTGAAGAATCTGAAGAAAGCGAAGAATAACCCTAAAATTATTGAATATTTTTATAATATTTTATAATGTATGATTTTTTTATTATTTTGATTTTACTTAATTTCATTACTTATAAAATATATTTTATTTTTTTTATATAAAACCTATTTTTAATCAATTAAAACAGAAAATTATGACAATAAATGAATTGTTTAATGGAATCTATTTAGTGGACAATAAGCTAGCTACAATAAATCTTGATATTGGGCATAAAGTATACAATGAGGAATTAATCCACTATAACAATAATGAATATAGATTATGGAATCCTTACCGAAGCAAATTGGCAGCTGCTATTTTGAATAAACTTAAAACAGTTGAAATTAAAAAAAACCTGAAAATTCTTTATATCGGGTCAGCAACTGGAACTACTGTTAGCCATGTGAGTGATATTATTGGAAAAGACGGGCTTGTTTATTGTATTGAACTATCTGAAAGAAATATGAGGCAATTTCTAAACTCGTGCGAAAACAGGGAAAATATCATACCAATTCTTGCAGATGCCAGATATACTGAAAAATATGAGGATATTGTAGAGGAATGTGATGTATTATACCAGGACGTATCCTCAAAAGACCAAACAGAAATACTAAAAAAGAATTCCAGATTCCTCAAGAAAAATGGAATTGCTTATTTTATAATAAAATCACAAAGTATTGATATTTCAAAAGATCCGAAAATTATTTTTGAAAATGAATTAAACAAGCTTAAACAAGATTTTGAAATAAAAGAAAAAATAAACATAGAGCCATATGATAAAAAGCATTTATTTGTTGTTCTTAAAAAATTATAAAATGCAGTTAATTAATTTGATTTTGTTTGCGTGCAATTCTATCTAAAAATTGATTAAGGCTTTTATCAACTAATGAAATTTTTTGATTTGCTCTGTTAACATGAATAAATGAAATATTTTCAAAATGTTTTTTTAATTCATTTACTCTATTAAATAATTTAATTAGGTGTTTAGCTTTTATTTTGAACCTTTGATTTATCTGGTTTACTACAAGCTCTGAATCAGAATAAAATTTTATTGTATCCTCTTGCCTTAGATTTTTACTGCACCAGACCAATGCAAGAATTATTGCATTATATTCTGCATAATTATTTGTCTTAATATTATTGAATTTTAGAAATTTTTTAATCAGTATGTCATTCTTGTATATACTAAATCCTGATGCACTTTGTCCTGGATTTCCTCTGGCTGCGCCATCTGTATAAACCTCAAAGCAATCCATAAAATCATTTAAAATCAATAAATTTATATTTAATTATCAATATATTATTTGCTCTTATTATTGTTATATTATTTTTATTATTTTATTAAATAATAATATAATAGCAAACAAATAAATTTAAAATACTGATTTTATGAATCCTGATATTAAAGAATTTTATAACTTGAATTCACTTGATGAAATTATTGGAAATGAATCAGCAGTAAGATTAATGAAATCATTTGCAGGAGATATAAATAAGAATATTAGAAGAAAACCTCTGCTACTTTCAGGGCCACCTGGAACTGGAAAAACAATGAGTGTATATCTGCTAGCAAAACAGTTTAATTGGAATTTAATTGAATTAAATGCAAGCGACAATAGAAATGTAGATGCAATAAACAAATTAATGATATCTGCGAATACAAGAACAATTTTTGGAAAAATGAATCTAATTTTTTTTGATGAAATAGATGAATTAATTCCGAAATTTGACAAAGGCGCAATGCCGGAATTGATAAAATTATTAAATAATTCAAAAATGCCCATAATATTTACTGCAAATGACAGATGGAATAAAAATATTTCTTTTTTAAGAAATAGAACAGAACCATTGGAATTTAAGCCTTTAACTGAAAGAGAAATTCTTAAAGTACTGGTTGAAGTAATAAACAGATTAAAATTAAGAGAAAATATAGAAATCGAAGATAAAAAACTTGATTTTATTTCAAAAATTTCAAAAGGGGATGCAAGAAGTTCAATAAATGATCTATTTACCTTATTAAATGCACCGCTGGATGCAATATATGAAATAGGTTTAAGAGATAAAAAAATCAATATTTTTGAGGCCCTGGATAAAATTTTTTTTTCTAATACAATTATAGCGCCATTAATGGCATTGTCAAAACTAGATATTGACAATGAAATGATGTTTAAATGGATTGAACAAAATATACCAAACAGATATATAAACGAACAGGATAGATTTAATGCATTTGGTATGCTATCAGATGCAACTATATTTTATTCAAGAGCAGTAAGATCACAGTACTTTACATATTGGAGATACATGAATGTATTTATGTCATCAGGAATCGCATTATCAAAACGACAATACCCTTCAATACTTAAAAGATATGAATTCCCAAAAATAATAAAAAATTTGTCTGATTCAAAAACAGAAAGAAATATTAAATATGTGATTGCTGAAAAATTGAAAAAAAGAATTCATTTAAATAAAAAGAGGATTATTAATGAGGAAATGAGATTAATTGCAGATATTATTAGAGCATATAAAGACAAAAAAGAAATAAATGAATATCTTTCCAATAAATTCAAATTAGAGGAGAAAGAAATTGAATGGCTTAGAAATATTGAATAAAATAAAAGAGAGAGGAAATAATATTTACAATAATTATTTTCATTAATTGACGAATTGCATAATACTATATTTATATCTTATTAAACAAAAATAAGATGTGATTATATGCAAAAAACACAGATAAAATATCCAAGAAAAAGCAAGGATGAAATAAAACAAGGAATGCAAGATGCTAAAAATTTAATAAGAAAGGAGGAGTCAAAAGAATCAAAAATAATTAATTATGATATTTATAAAGATGACGAAGATTGCTGCTTTGGCGGGAATTTATATGATATGTGGCTAAGAGGAATGATAAGCTGATAGTATATAAATCAAAAATTGCATTTTTCAAATTCTTTTATTAAATTTAATAATATTGTATTTAAGATTTTTTTATCGACACATTTGATTTTTATGCTTGCTGCTTCGCTATGTCCTCCGCAAGATTCAACATCTTCTGAAGATTCTTTTACTTTCTTTAAAACTTCTAATAATTTAACATAATTTGAGATATTTTTGTTTATTCTTACTGAAATATATTTCCCATAATATACAATTGTTATTAATTTTTCATGTTTTTGTGAAATCACGTCATGAATTTTTGAGCTATATCTTCCAGGAAGAATATATTCTTCATCATATTCTTGTTTTGTCTTTTCAAAATCAAGTGTACAGATATATAACTGATTTTTATGAATTGTTTTTATATTTTCCAGTCCCCTATTAATTTGTTCATTTATTATATTTTGGGCATGAATAAAAATTTCATGCATTTTATTTTCATCATTCACTATTTTATAAATGTCACTTAAACCTAAATTATTATAAGTTCTAGTTCCTGTTAAAAAATCAAGGATTATTGACATTTGATTCGCATTTTCATTATTAATTGCATAAATGCTATGATCACTGATTAAAGAGGCATCTTTAAAAATATCAATATTTTTATTCGTTATTAAAGAAGAAAACATATATGAAATCAGGCCTGCTGTAATATTTGAATCGCCATTAAATCTCCATGAATTTATATAATATGGCAGAGTTTCAAATATTTTAAAATCATCATATTGGTGATGATCCAGCCATATTATTTTATAATTTTTATTGATGTCTATTATTTGATTTATACTTTCTAATGAAGAACCAAAATCAATTATAAATAATAATGCCTTTTCTATTGTATCATAATTTTTAAAAAAAAGATCATCATTTAGGAATGATTCTGTATCATAAATAATTGTTCTTTGCATTTGCCAGACAATATTTTTATTCTGAAAAACATTTTCCTGCAAATCTTTTATTGCAGTATATAGTGCAAGAGCTCCACTAATTCCATCTCCATCATTATGAAACCTTATAATTATAGGGGACCCTGTTATAAAACTTTTGAGAAATTCAATCAAGGCATTTGATAAAGAACTTATTATTTTTTCTATTGATTCATTGCAAATTTGATTTTTTAATTTTAATAATAAATTCTGCTTATTATTTTCAAATCCTATTTTTTTTAATATGTGATTAATATATTGATTTAAAATTTCATCAAATTCCTGCGGTGTTGCCTTTTGAATAACCTGAAAATTAGTTAATAATAAATTAGAATCATTTATGTCCTTAAAGGAAATTTTATCATAAATGGAAAGATTTTGATTTGACTTTATATTTAATGGTTCTGTTGAAAAAACAGTAAATGTATTATTATAATGTTTTGCAGATGTGACAATAGCTTCTTGCATGTTTTATCAATTTTTAAATTTAAGTCAGAGAATATAGATATAAATAAAGGTTTGAACAGAAAAATGAATTTAGTTATCTTTCCTTTGTTTTTTGTTTACTTTTTAAATCATTATAAATAGATAATATTTTATTTTCCATTTCTTTGTCTTTTATTAATTTCGGGCCTGTGCCTGGCTTTGAAATAATAATTTCTTTTAACTTTATATTTGGATCATTTTTGATTATATTTATTATCTCATTGGAATATTTTTCAGTTGTTATTATATGCGCATTAGGACCTGCATCAAAAGTATATCCTGCAATTGTTTTATTGTATTTGTTATTAAGCTCTAAAACATCATATATTATTTCTTTTGAACTGTCATTCAAATAAATTATTGGCGGCCATGTATCCAGCATTACTGCATGCAGGCTATTGCTGTCTTGCATTATAACCTTGGCCATTGTTTCGAAATCCCTGCCCAATATTGCATTTCTTAACTTTGGATTTTCTTCGTTTTCAACAAAATCAGGCCTTGATTTATATAGCGCGCTTGTTTTAACTGTTGCTTCATGTCCAATACTTGAAGATATTTTTTTTGCTGATGCATCAACTATAACAATAATATCCCTTAATTCTGGCCAGAATTTCTCATCTTTTAATTGAATTGAATAAGAGTCTGATCCATCCTGGTTTATGCCTTTTTTCCATTCTACAAATCCACCATAAATGCTTCTGCATCCACTTCCGCTTATTCTTCTTGCTATTATTGATATTTCATTTTGTTTTAAATTAAATTCCAATGCGTTTGTCAATGCAAAGGATAAGGCAATTGCGCCTGATGCACTTGAGGCAATTCCAGCAGAACTTGGAAATGAATTTTCAGAATAAATTAAACAATGTACATTTGATTCAAGATTTGCCTTTTGCTTCATTTCATCCAAGATCTGTTTTATAAATTTTAATTTTTCAGGAATCTGCTGGCTATGAATATCTTGAACTTCATTATTAATATATAAATAATCAGTTTTAAAGTCTTTTGAAAATAAAATTGCTGTTTTTGTGCTGACATTTTCATCTAAAGTCATGCTTATGCTTCCGTTATTTGGGAGATTTATTTTAAAATCCCTTTTTCCCCAGTATTTGGTAAATGCAATATTAGAAGGAGCTTTAACAATAAAAACTTTGTTTAATTCTACTATTTTATCATCGTATTAGTAGTACATTATCAAAGTAAAAAATTATAATACTTTCTATAATTTTGTAACAATTTAATAATCTTACGGCTTTAAAGACAAAACCTCTCTTAATTTTCTATTTTTTGAATGGCGTATCGTCCAAAGCATGAATTTTCCTGTAACAATTTTAATTGTTACTATTTTTTAGGATTTGTTGATTTGGTCTTACTTTATCAACAAAATTTGACTTTTTCAACAAAGCCTATTTTTTAGAAAGGTATTTAAATGTTATTAAAAAAAATATATATATCATCAACAACCCAACCCTCAGCGCATGTGAATATTACATGCGCCTATTTCTTTTTACTAAATATTAATACTAAATTCTAATAACATCAGAGGCTAATCAAAATTTCCTAAATTCCCGAAGTTTTAGACACTATGATTTTTAGTTTTTTGATTATTTCCTTTTATTCTTTAGTCAACTCTACAGAGACCTAAAAATAAATTATTCTAATAATTACTAATAAAACAGAATTAAGAATATAGCAATCTTGAGAATATCCTACCTGAACAATATTTTGTAAAATAATTTTATATTAAATTAAAGGATTAGATTAAACTTTCTTCGATAACTTCAACTTGGCTTACTCCTTTTATGTTTTTTAATTTATCTTCTATTTCAGATGATGTTGTTTCTGAATCATTGTACTTAAAAAATACTTTTAGCACTTTTATTCCAAATCCTATTTCTTCTATTTCTAAATTAACTGCATTTGTAGATTTTTTAATATCCTCACTTAGCTTATTTATATCTATATTGTCTTCAGGATAAACTCTAAATAAAATACCAATATCTGACATATTTATCACTTTTATGTTTAGTTGTCTATTTCTTTGTTCTTGATTAAGGTCCTTCAAATCCGCATTCTTCGCATTTATAAGAATTGAAAATTTCTTTGCAGTGATCGCACCTTATAATTGCTGTTTTTGCGCAATTTGGGCATTTAAACTCAGTATATTTACTATTTAATCTTCCACAAGAAACACAAAATTTTCCAGGTAAAATATAATCACCATTTTATTATATTGATTTATAAATTAAAACATAGGTTAATGCTTAAAATATTAAAAATATTAAGGTAAATAAAATAAAACAAAAAAGAATAATATTATTATTTTGCAAAAATATATAATAATTGTCAATAATTATTATTTTTTATGTATTATATGATGCTGGTGCTTGATTGAATTTAATTGCATTAAAAATATTAATATTAAAACAATTGTTATAATGCTTATTAGAAATACAAGTATAAATAATAACATTGTTATTTCATTTAATTTTTGCGAAATAGAATTGAAAAATTTATTTTGAATAATTGCTGTTTGGTTTATTTGCAAATTTTTATGGATTAATACCATATTATTGCTTATTTGATCAGCAAGCAATGCAGACGAATATGCCTGATATGAATATTGGTGTATAAGCGTTGTATTAGTTGTTATTTTGGATTCCTGTAGATAAAATTCTGCTTGATTTGCAAAATTTGTTGCAAAAGATCCATAGAATTTTTTATTTAACAATATTGAACTTGTCATATTATTCAGGCTTGAGGCATTTAAATTAAATTTATTTGCTGCGCCCCCTATTGCACTTGCATATCCTGCATCTAAAATTGCAAGAGCGTAATTCTGATTTTTATATGCCTGCTGTGCTGTTGTTAAATATATTCCAGGATATGAAGATGCATTGCTTATTTTTTGCTGTGCAATACTAGATAAATTTGATATTGAAACAAATGAATTATTAGTATTATTTTCTTTTGAATAAATAAATTTTGCTGCATTGCACCATGCATTTGCCTCTCCCCCGCTATATAAGGAAAAGAGTACGCCATCAGTATCTACGGCAGTTGCATTGTAATTTTTGATTGTCTGATTAATTGTATATTCTGCCCACAGCTGCCTTAATTCCCCATTTAATACAAAATCAAAATTATTAAATGTTAATTGTGGTGCAATTAAATCAGTGCAATTGCCTTGAATTGAATATAATGTATTAAGCCCTTGCTGTTTTGTAGTATAAGCATGATTAAAATAAAACGCATTTAAATAATTAAGAAATGCAAAATCATCACCAGTATATAAATAACCTTTGTCTAAAATTTGTTTGCTCTGGTTTAATACTTTATTTAATTGCTGGCTTACATTAGAGAAATTTTTTTCAATGCTTAAATTGTTTATTTCATTCTGTGTTAAATTAAAGGTAAAATTAGAGAACTCCTTAAATAAAGACTCGTTGCAGTTGTTGCTGCAGGTTATATTTGCAGTATTCAATTTATTAGCAGTATAATTTGTATAAAAATTATAATGAGTTTCATTATTTAAAACTGAAACATTAGAAAATGCATAAACTGCTGCCTGAGAAATATTTGCAACCTGAACTAATGGCAAATTAAATGCTGTTTGAATTAAAAAGTATAATTCATCTTCGCTACTGGTTATTGGAACTTTTGGAACTAAAAATAAATTCAAATGAAGCCTATGCGCTGCTGATGCTTTGTCATATACGCCCCCAATAGGGCCTATTGTTCCATTTAAGGAAATTGTTCCAGTCATTGTAAAATTTAGCCTTAATGTTTTATTTGACAGGACTGAAATTGCAAGTATTGTCATTGCAGCTCCTGCACTTGGACCAGAAACACTTGTATTTTGGTCAAAAATAGTATAAGTAAAATTATATTTGCTATAATTAGTAAGAGTATAGTTAGAAGCATATTTCACTGCAATTTTTGCTGATTCAAGCGTTGAATTGCCAACAGATGGAACACCAAGAATCATGACATTTCCATCTCCTTTTGTAATATTTAGGCCTATTTTTGTCAATGTACCCGAATTATTCTGCAGAATTACTGCTGGTGCATTAATATATGCAGGTTTAAATGCACTAACTGATGCACTAAGAAATATTAACAAGAAGAATATATTTATTATTAAAAAAATACTGCGCATTCTAATTACCTATTTGTTTTTAAACCTAAATTTATTTATAATTTATCAAATAAAGTATTTTATTTAATTAAACTTTTTCATTTTTTAAAAGAAAATTCTGGAGTTTTAATGATTTTGACCATATTAAATCAAATCTTTGTTCTGCGCTTTTATGATCAATACTAACAATATGCTCGCTTTTTTTATTTATAATATTTAACGGTGGAATTTTATAAGCAGTATCCTGATCAATCAAAAGCCGTTCATGCTGCGTTTGCGCATCTGTTTCAGTCATAATTCTTAATTCAAATATAATATTTTTATTATTCAGCTCTTTTTCAAAATCAAAAAACCATTTTTCAAATTCCTTTGTTATTCTATCTTTTTTTGTTAAAATATCTATTTCTGAAATATTTAGATTTGCATTTATCTGCAGTAACTTTGACAGGTTTTCAAGGCCTTTTAAATCAAAATGCATGTCAAGAATTTTTACATTTCCATTCAACTTTGAAAATATTTTATTGGATATTTTAAACATGTTTGAATAAGGCGTATCTGGATTTATTTCAAGAGATTGATTCTTCTTAACTGGTTTTTTATTTGTTCTTTCCTGCTGTATAAATACTAATAAACCTATGAAAAGCATTATGAAAGAGAATATATAATATAAAATAAATAATACTATTTGGTTATTAAAGGCAAAATTAAATTCCATGATTGCCATTAGCAAGATGTTAATGAATGAACTGAAAGAAAGCAATAAACTTGTAAATTTAATATGATATCTGGAAAAAACCCATGAAACTGAAATCGCAAAAATAATAATATTAAAGAAAAGCATTAAATAAATAATATAAATCGCTAATTTTAATGTAGGAACACTGGCGATTATTGAAGATAAAGCTGAATTATTAGTAATTTGTATATTAGAGATCTGATAAATATTTGCAGCAATGCTAATTCCAGTGCCTAAGCCAATGCTATTGGAAATTATTTGATTTAGATAAAATAGTAAAATAATTAAAATAAAGCTAACAATACCTGCAATTATTTGGTAATATTCTAAATTTTTTATTTGCATACTAATATATGGAAAATATAAAATAATAAATGTTTCATATTTATGTATTTTATTGGTTTTGAACTATTATCTGGAACTTATAAAATCAACTTGCAAAATTGAGAAAAATGATCAAACAATTAATAGGTCTTAGTTTAAATATACTGAAATCAAATTTTGGTGAATTGAAAAAACCATATAAATTGAATTTTTGCATTACTTATAAATGCAATTCGCGATGTAAAACATGCAATATATGGAAAATAAATGCAAAAAATGAATTGAGTATTGATGAAATAAAGCTATTTGCTGATAAGAATAGATATTTTAAATGGATTGAATTAACAGGTGGCGAAGTTTTTTTAAGAAATGATTTTGTTGACATTATTAAGACTTTTAAAGCCTCTAATCCTTTTATTGTTACATTCCCAACAAATTGCTTAGTAAATGAAACATTGATGCTTGAAAAAATAAAACAAATACTTGAATTAAAAATACCAAGAATTGCAATCACATTAAGTTTGGATGGAAATGAGCAGATGCACGACTATATACGAGGAATTCCTGGAAATTATAAAAAAACAATAAATATGTTTAAGCAATTGAATAAATTGAAAAAAAATCATAAAAACCTTTTTTTTGTTTTTGGATATACAATAAGCAAATACAATCAGGGTCATTTTAATGAAGCATTTGAATCTATAAAGCAGCATATTCCAGATATAAAATATAATGATTTCCATATTAATATAGCACAGCAATCGGACAATTATTATGGAAATAAGGAAGATAACACATTAATTCCTGATAAGCAGATTGTTTTAAAAGAGCTTAGAGAAATTGTTAAAAACAGGGAATTTGAATTCAGTGCTATCCAGTACATTGAAAGCAAATTTTTAAAAAAATTGATTGAATTTATAGAAACTCGAAAGCAACCGATGAAAAGCAAAAGCTTGATTGACTCCTTGTTTATTGACGCTTATGGTAATATATTTCCTTCAATAATGTGGAATATGAAAATAGATAATATAAAAAATATCAATTTCGATTTGAATAATATATGGGCTGGCAAAAAGGCAGATGAAATAAGAAAAATGATTAAAGAAAACAAAGAACCAGTGCAATGGACATCTTGCGAAGCATATCAGAGCATTGTTTCAGAGATTTTTAAATTTTAAATAAAATAAGATTTATTTTTTGCTTAATGGGTATTATTTTTGGATTTTTATCAATTACATAAAAGGAGATTATATATTTTATTAGCCCCGACCGGATTCGAACCGATGTACACAGGTCCAAAGCCTGTTATCCTTGGCCACTAGACGACGGGGCTGCATTTGTAAATAATTATTACTTACAATATCATTTATATTTTATCTTTACAAATTAATTTAATAATTTATATAAATAGGCACATAAATATTTTGTTTTGGGCTCCTGAAACAAAACTTAGATAGTTTTATAATTCTAAAGCCTGACACGCTGATTATGCAATCTTTTTTTCTTTAATTTGTTTTTTATGTTTATAAACTTTTTTTAAAAGTTTATTTGAAACAAGTCCAAGCACTTTTTTTCTGAAATTAGGATTGTATTTTTTTAAGTTTATTGTTCATTATATTTTATTGAAATTGTTTGAATGAAAATTTAAGATTTTCAACAGCCTCAAGTTAGAATATAAATATAGGCTATTTAAGTTTTATTTCGTTTTAATTTGTTATTTATTTTCTATTTTCAATTCAATAAGATTTTGCAAAATTAACAGTATATTTTGCATTTTTATTGCAATATACGCACTTTTTATTTTTTGATTTGTTCTGTGCATCAAAAGGCATGTTTGTCGACTTTGCAGTTGTGTCTGCTTTTATCTGCTTTTCGCATTTTTCATCTCCGCACCATGCTGCCTGCGCAATTTTTGAATCTAAAATAACTTTTTTCAATTCATCATAATTATCAACAAAAACAATGCTTGATTCAAGAAATTCCTTTGCCTTGTTATATAAATTAAGCGTAATCTGATCTAGCAGGTTATTTATTTGGTTTTGCGCATCAGAATTGTTTTTGATTTTTATTTTTTCAGAATTGTCCCTCCTTACAATTGTTAATATGTTTTCCTGCATTTCTCTTTTTCCCACTTCAATTCTTAATGGAATGCCTTTTAATTCGCATTCATTGAACTTGCTTCCTGGAGAATAAATGTCGAGATCATATAAATATGCGCGGAACTGGGATTTTAGGTCTTCATAAACCTTGCTTGAATATGCTAAAACTTCCTGCTTTGTTTCATTGTTAAATATTGGGATTATTACTATTTGGATTCTTGAAACTTTTGGCGGAATCACTAGACCTTTATCATCACCATGTATTGCAAGCATGATGCCTATTACCCTTGTTGTTATTGCAAATGTATTCTGATACGCATATTCTGTATTGCCTTCTTTATTAAGAAATTTAATATCAAATGCCTTTGAAAAATTCTGCCCATCACTATGAAAATCAGGGCCTTGCACCATTTTTCCATCTGGCAATAATAATTCAATGCTATAGCTTGCAACAGCGCCTGCAAATTTTTCTGTTTCTGTCTTCTGGCCAATAACCCCAGGCAGTGCTAGATAATTTTTAAGTATGTTGTTGTATATGCCTAAAATAACATCTCTTTCTTGCTGGGCTTCTTGCTTGTCTGCAAATATAGTATGCCCTTCATTCCATAAAAATTCCCTATTTCTTAACAATGGGGTTGGATGCTTGAATTCCCATCTTATTACACTGCACCATTGATTAAGCCTTAACGGCAAATCCCTCCAGGATTTAACCCATTTTGCAGCACTGTCATAAATAATTGTTTCTGATGTCGGCCTTATTGCTAGTCTTTCATCCAGTTTTGAATTCCCCCCATGCGTTACCCAGGCAACTTCAGGACTAAAACCTTTAACATGCTCTTTTTCTTTTTCAAATAATTTCTCTGGAATTAATAATGGAAAATAAACATTTGAAATTCCAGTATTTTTGAATTCAATATCTATAAACTTTTGTATTGATTCCCATATAAAATAGCCATCTGGCCTGAATACAATGCAGCCTGAAACAGCGCTATAATCAAAAAGCTCGGATTTTATTAATGATTGTGTATACCATTCTGAAAAATCAGATTTTTTAACGCTGATTCCATCATGCCCTGACATATTATTCCTTTTGTTAAATTTTTTGATTTTCAAATAATGATCTTAGTATTAGTTTTAAATGCCCTGCTTCCTTTAACCTCCTAAATGAGTAAGCAATCCATGTTGTTCCAAATGGAATATAAACTCTTGTTTTGTTGTTTTTGGCAAGCTTTATTAAATATTTATTTCTAATACCTTTTAACATTGCATAGCTGATATCTCTTTTATATTTTTTCTGCAGGCTTTCAGCATAATTTATCATGTTTAAATCATGCGATGCAATTAAAAATTTGTCAGAATTAATAAATAAATATTTCATTAATTTAACATAATTTTTAGTTACTTCATCTCTTGTTTTATACGCAATATTTTCTGGTTCTGTATACGCCCCTTTCACTAATCTAATTATGCCTTGTTTGGAAACTATATGTTTTATATCATTAAAACTTCTTTTTAAATAAGATTGGATGCAGATTCCGACATTTTTATATTTCATACCTTTATAGTACAATTTAATTGTATCATCAACATATTGCGAATTTTCCATATCTAGCCATACAAATATATTTGCTTTGCTCGCATTTGAAACAATTTTCAAATAATTTTGGATCAGCACTTTTTGATTTATTAACAAGCCTAATTGGGTTGGTTTTAATGAAATCTGAGCTTTTAGTTTGTATTTTTTAATGTCATCAATTAATTTTAGGTATATATTGGTAGATTTTTTTACATTTTCAATATCTTTAAAATCTTCTCCAAGATAATTTAAGATAGCTGTTACTTTTAAATTGTTAAATTTTTTAGTTTCATGTATTGCATCTTCAATATATGCCCCTGCAATCCATCTGCCGGCAAGAAGTTTTTCTATTTTTGCATTTAAATCCATAATATCTTATTTATTATTACATTGATTAAATTAATAATTTAATTTTAATTGATTAAATCAAATTTTAATATTTAATTTCCTTAACTGTAAAACTAATTGCTTATAATCTTTAAATACAATTCCATTAATTCCAACTGAATCCGCGCCTTTTATGTTTTCTGGCTTATCATCAATAAATACTGTTTCATTTGCCTTTAATTTTATTTTTTTCAGTACATGGCTATAGATTTTTTTATCAGGCTTTCTTAAGTGAATATAGCATGATGCAAATTTTTTATTAAAAATATGGCTGTCATTATTAAGAAAATCTTTTAATGCCTCCAAATATCTTGTCTTGCTTATATTTGACAGCAAATAAACTTTGTAATTATTTTTTAAGCCTTTGACTAAATCAAGCATTTTGCTGTTTCTTTTTGCAAGCTTTTTAAAACCTGATGTCCATTCTATTTGATTTTTTTTAAGATTGATTTTTTGTGAAATTATTGTAATCATGTCTTTTAATTTCAATTCTCCTAATTCCATTTCATCAATTAATGTATTAAATGTTTTTACAATAACATTATAGTCAATCTTGTATTTTTTTGACAGATATCTATAATAATCCTGCTCTTGAAAATCAATTAGAACTCCGCCTAAATCAAAAATAATTGCTTTTATCATATCCATTCACTTTAAATCAAATTTAAGTAAATCTATTAAAATTTAAATATTAATAAATTAGTAATAATATTAAAACTATTTATATAAAGGGAGATTATGAAAAAAATGAAAATACTTGCATTTGGAGGGAGTTTTAGAAAGGGGTCATTTAGCAAAATAGTGCTGAAAGAAACAAAATATTTATTGCCATCTGATGTGGATATAAAAATATTTGATATCAAAGGCATTTCTTTTTTCAATCAGGATTTGGAGCAGAATTTGCCGGAAAATGTAGTTAAATTTAAATTGGAAATAAAAAATGCAGATGCAATACTAATTGTAACTCCTGAATATAATTATAGCATACCTGGATTTTTAAAAAATGCAATTGACTGGGCTTCGCGGCCAATTTCTGATAATTCTTTCAATGAAAAACCAGTTGCAATAATCAGCAGTTCTACAGGAATGTTTGGTGGTTCCAGAGCCCAGTACCATTTAAGGCAATCATTTGTATTTCTTAATTCGTATGTATTAAATAAACCAGAGGTAATGATTCCTTTTGTTGATCAAAAAATATATAATAATAGATTAAAAGATGAGAAAACAAAAGAAAAAATAAAAGAGATATTAAAAGCACTCAGTAGATTTGCATTAGAAATAAAGAAAATGAAAAATAAAGCTTAAACGGTAAAATCATGAAATTAAAATCTTTTGTTAGTATTGTAATCCCAACATTAGATGAGGAAGGCAATCTTGATAAATTATTAAAAACAATAAGATATGAGCTTAATGATTATAATTATGAAATTATTATTGTTGACGGATATTCGAAAGATAAAACAGTAAAAATTGCAAAAAAATATAAAGTTAAAATATTATATGACAATGCTGGCAAAGGCTCTGCATTAATTAAAGGATTTGGAAATTCAAAAGGAAATATAATAGTTTCAATGGACGCGGATTTGTCGCACAGACCAGAAGAACTGAAATTGCTTATAAATACAATTAAATCAGGGTATGATATTTGCATGGGATCTAGATTTTTAAATAATGGCGGATCCGAAGATATATCAATGATAAGGAGAATAGGAAATAAGTTTTTTGTAAAATTGATAAATTTTATATACAAATCAAATTATACAGATATATGCTATGGATATAGAAGCTTTTCAAGAAATGCATTAAAAAAATTGAGTTTAAATGAAAAAGGCTTTGGAATTGAAACTGAAATAAGTATAATGGCAAAAAAAAATAATTTAAAAATATTGGAAATTCCAAGTTTTGAAAAGAAAAGATATAATGGGAGTGGAAAACTTAGGACACTGCAGGATGGTTATGTTATACTAAAAACAATTTTGAAAAATATATAGCAAAATTCAAAAACTCTATAAAATTAATATATCATTGTTTTTACTTGACTGTGTTTACTTGACTTCGCCGAAGTGGCGAAGTTAAGCTTTAGATTAATCCGGCAGTTTTAAAGCACGCCAGAAGATATGCATTTACCTCCTTGTATTTGACAAACTTGTTTTCCGGCAGCAATCTCCCCAATTCCTTGTTCCATATAGAACTCAACTGTTCCATCCTGTTAAGCAATCGCTCTTTTGTAAATGTATGACCATATTTCTGCACGACTACACGTGCAATTGCATAAATCTCTATTATTTTATATTTTGCTTCATATAATACTTTCATAGTATTACCTCCGGCAAGGTAAATCTATGTGCTAATAACATATAGACCTCTTGTTAGAAGCCTACTTTATATTCATCCATCGAAGATAAAAGAGAGAGAAACTTCAAATATATCATAAAAGCAAAAATATTTAATTTGTCAGGATCCTAATTTTCATAATAATGCTTTGGCGATGGCTCGCCACTGATACAGCGACGGGCTCTGCTAATGCAGGTTTTTATCATGGCAAAAAAAGTCCTACTTTATCATGGATCTTATAGGCAAAATCTCAAAGTACTGAAACCCATGAAATCAGAATACGGCAAAAGGAATATTTATGCTACCAGCGAGCTTGTGTTTGCCGTTGTTTTTCTGAGCCCTAATAAAAACAAGATGCAATCCACTTGCAGACTGGGTGGTAAGAATCCTTATTTTTGCGAGAGAAGTGAGGGAATTTTTGATAAATGGTATTCGAGATTAAAAGGCTCTATATATATTCTGCCTAAAAAAGATTTTGTCCATTTAAACAAGAGTGTATACGTTTCTGAAAAAAAAGTGCATGTGCTAAAAGAAATCAAGATAAGAGATACAAAAGAATTTTTATTGAATTTGGAAAAACAGAAAAAATTTAGGATCATATATTATAAAGATAGAAAAAAAATATTTCCTGATGATAATGACCTGATTATGACTTGGATCAAAGATGTCCCAAAATGGGGAGTGAAGGCCACCTTAAAAAATATACATAAATTGCAGCCTAAGCTTGAAAGGAAATTCTTAAAAAAGCTTAAAGAAGTGAACTCAAAAGAAAATGCAGAGAAGCAGCACATGAAAGAATCTAAAAAATAAGGCTGCTCAGCTCTTTCATTCGTGTCTTTTAAATGCGGTTATACTATCTAATCCATTGTTTGCCATCCGTATTCTGGCGAGTTGATTTTCTTCGGCATTTTTCAGCATTTTAACAATCTCCCTATTGTTTTTTTCAGAAGCTTCTGTTCTGGCTGTGCTACCATATTTATCAATTGCAAGCACATCCACGCCAGATTTAATCAGATAATCCACAATGGATACATGTCCGTTAAATGAAGCCCACATTAAGGCATTGTAATTCCAATCTGTTTGTGCATTAATATCTGCTCCCTTGGATTTGAGAAATATCACATTGGAAAGAAGGCCATTCCTAGCAGCAAGCATAATTGGTGTTATACCGTTTTTAGTAAGCCTTGTATTAGGATTGGCACCATTCACAAGGCATTTATATATATCAAGTGGAGTGCCGTGCCAAGAAGCTTGCGCCAATTCATCAATAAGTTTTTTATCTTTGTTCATATTAATAAGCCTTAATATTCGGTTTTTTCAGATTATACTAACAAATATAGAGTTTATTAGATATTTAAAGCCTTTTAATTTGATTTCCCAATCTGACTTTATCTCTTCCATTCGATATGGTACTGTCTATTAAATTTAGCCAAAGAGGAATTCTGAAAATGGTTTCCAGTAATATTTGGTGTTATTTTTGGTTTTTCACTGCTTTTAATGGAAGAATTCAGATATCTCAATTATTTCCATATTAGTATTTATAATAATACTAATATACATACTTTTTGTTTTATTTACAATACTAATCAGCACATACTTATTTGATACTAAGCCACATGGGGGTAGAATTACACCTGCAGAAGCGGCCGGATTTAACATAGATTTAGGATGAGATAAACTACTTTCCCTCATAAAATAGTGTTATCTAACGATAACTTAGGAATATCTGGTATAATTATTTATTTTAGTTCCTAAGATATTCTTTATCACCTTTTTTTATTGTAGTTTTCTCCGCCGAATTGAATTCGTTTATATATTTTTTATATGTGCCCACTTTTTTTCTTAAAAAAACATTTAATATCGTGGGGCTTAGTTGCTTGTTTTTTAAATTCATTAAGTGAATCATCAGTCATTCTTGAAAATAATAACTTTGGTTTATTTATGCTATGTTCATTTGGAAGAGTCATTACTTCTTTTACAGAGTCCCAGTTTCCTGGTGAGTCTACAGATCCTTTAAGATTAAGTTGTTCCTATATTAATTTTGCGGATTTTGGAAGGAATGGAGAAGAAAATACAGCTAATGTTTTACATAAACAAGTGCAAATATACATTGTATTAGATGCTTTTTGAGTATCTTTTTTAATACTTAGCCATGGTTCACTATTATGTATATATTTATTACATTCACTTGAAAGAAGGAGAAACTCTCTGAATGCCAATCTAATTTCTATTTTTTCTAACAATTCTTCAATTTTTTGGGATTTTTCCTTGACTGTATTTATTATGGATTTTTCAGATTCAGAAAGTTTATCT
>JAJZMY010000035.1 GCA_021848125.1 Microcaldota archaeon | reverse complement strand
CTGCTTCAGGCCCCACGAAATCTCCTTTTTCTCTCTCCATAAAAAATCATTGTATGATTTAATATCATCTTGTCGCGCTCTTTTTACTATTCTTGCATATCTTGTTTTTTCATTGCTAATTATAGCAATTATGTATATTTTTTCAAATTCTTTTTTAAAATACCTGATTTCCTGCATTGATCTTACTCCATTTATAACTATTTTTCTATTTTTTTCTGCTGATTTTTTTAATAAGGATTCTATTTTTTCTGCTGTTAGTTTTGCCACTATAGTTTTTCCATATTTTTTTCTCATTCTTGCTGAAAAATTTCTCAGATTTTTATTGGTTATTGCAATTTTCTGCTTTTTCATCATCTGCCTTATGAATGAGCTCATTTCAATTATTTTAAAGCCATGTGCTTTAAAAATATTGGCTGAAATTGATTTGCCGCTTCCAGGCAGTCCTGTCAAACAAATTAGCATAATATCGAATTTATTATTTAATTTTTTTTGGATCTGAATTATTCATATCTTGTTGTAAATGAAAATGCCTGGACAACTACATGTGTTGTGCTCGGCAGTTCAGAATAAGTATAATTAAGCCACACATAGCCTGTAAAAGGAATTCCCAGCTTCCCTTTTGCCAATGTTCCAGGCCCATTATAGCAATTAACTTGTATTAATTCTGTTGCTCCCCCGCTAGCAGTTATTACATTTGAATTTGACGGATAATATTCTGGTGCTATTGCTGGCGATAATAAATCAACATTCCCGTATCTGGGACTGTTTCCGCTTGCATTTACCTGGCTTGAGCATCCAATTCCATTTATTGTAATTGATCCAGGGTAAAGGCTTTGAAATGAAATAAATACAATTCCATTTGTTGTAATTGTATAAGCAATGCATTTGAATGACTGGGTTGCAATGCAATTCGATGCAACAAGATTCGGATTAAAAACACCCTGCAGGTATAGTGCATACAACACAACTGCCAAAACTAGAATCATAACCCCATAAGAAACCATGAAATCTATTGCTGACTGTAGTTTTTTGCCTTTTTTAATGCTTGTATCTTTTGTTTTATTCTTCTTCATTTAATTTCCCAACATGGATATTAACTTCATCATTGTTTCTTGTTATTTTTATATCTAAATTTTCATTGCCGAATAATTGCTGCAATTCTTCATAAGAATATGACCCAATATTTGATTTTGGCTTGTATTTCAGGATTTCTTCCCTTTTTTTTATTAATTTTTCCTTGCTTATTTCTTTAAAAATAAGATATAATTTTGGAATTTCATTTGATTCAAACATGGATTCTAAATTCAATTCAATTAATTTATAGCCCTCATCTTGCAAGATAAAAGGAAGCACAGCATTAAATTCCTTTTTTATATCATTGATAATTTTTTCAATATTGTCTTTTGTGGCTCCAATAACAAATGCATTGCTGTTCAAAAAGCCAACAAATGTATGTTCCTGGTATTGTTTTATTATGTCTTGAAGCAACTGGGAAATCAATCTTAAAACAACCATTGCCGATTTCTCGCTGAACTTCTCAATATAACTGCGCAAATTTTGTATTTCTAAAATTCCAATTTTATAATTCTGTTCAATTTTTATTAATTGCTCTATTTCATTTGAAATTCTTTCCTCATCTGGCAGGTCAATCAAAGGGTCAAATTTTTTGCCCTTTTTCTTTAAAAATAATGTAACAAGAGTCCTTAATTCATTCGGATCAAATGGCTTTTTAATATAATAATCAGCGCCATATTTTATGCCCTTGAATCTGTTGCTTGTCGGATCCATTGCACTTATAATAATAATTATTGTATTTTTTGTTTCAGGATCTGTTTTTACTGTTTGGCATATATCCAGACCGTCTTTATGCGGGAGCATCAAATCCAAGATAACCAGATCCGGCTTATTGGTTCTAATGAATTTGATTGCCTCTTCACCATCGTATATCTGATTAATTTCAAAACCCTTTCCAACAGATAATAACATGAGCCTATTGATATTTTTATCATCTTCAACAATCAGAACCTTTCTTAAAGAATTCTGCTCCTCCAATGAATAATATGTTAAAACACCACCGCTGTTTCTTGAAGATATAAGTTTTATTGCCTCAAGATCAGTGAGAATTCTATCTAATTTCTGCTCATTAATATTCAAAGAACTAAGCTCATTGCGTGCAATCTGCTGCTTCTCCTTTATTATAGCAATAACAGCATCAGAATCTGCATCTAATTTTTTATTATCAACCATGAAAGTCACCTTAATAATAAAATGTAAAAAAGTTTATTAAGTCTTTTGAATTAAAGCGTTGCATTGCCTATACATATGTCAACAGCAAATTTTCATATGCTTTCCATCCCCTTCTCCACAAAATGACATTCATGGCAACCATTGTCGTCAGCAATTGAATTTTCAACAGCTCCGACATAATGCAAGCATATAGGAATATATAAATATATATATGTTTATATATATTACTATGGAAACAACAACAATATTAGTGAAGAAAAACACAAAAAAGAAAATTGAGGAACTCAAATTAAACCCTAGGGAGTCCCTGGATTCAGTAATAGAAAGACTTACTGATATGGCAATAGATAATGAACCTCTTTCTAAAGAAGAAATCAAGGGAATTAGACAGAGCCTAAAAGATATAGAAGCTGGAAGAATACATAAGATGAAAGATGTAGCTAAAGAAATGGGTTTAAAATGATGGTCCAATGACCTATGACATTGAAATATCTAATGATGCGAAACGATCTTTCAGAAAATTAGACCGGTGGACAGCACAGAGGATTTATACAAAATTAAAAGAAATTGCGGACTCAGGAAATCCCTTTCTGTATGTAAAAAGGCTTACTGGCATAGCTCTTTTCAGTTTACGGGTTGGAGACTATAGGATAATCATTGACATAAAGAGAAACAATTTAATAATACTCGTACTTAAGATCGGCCATCGGAAGAATATATACAATGAGATACAAACTTAAATAATATTTTAAGATTTGCACGGTAACAACAAAGTTCCTGATTTCAGAATGTTTGAGAAATTTTATGTTTGTCAGCAACAAGTATTCTGGCTACACGACGTTATGGGTGGCAGATTTTGTAAATGTGTGAACAAAAATACTTTTTATAAATGTAAGATTTAAATAGGGTTAAGAAATGCTTGTAAGCCCCAGGATAAAACGTTTATAAACTAATCGCTTCACTAACAATATACAATGTTATACAACTAGACTATATTAATATTTGCATACCAATTACAAATTATTTTAAATTTGTATTACGTAATATTATTATGGAAAAAGACGAAATACTATGTCTGGAAGGATAAAAGTAAAACAGCTAATAGGTAGTGTTGTAGATATGATAGCCTTTACTTTCTTTATTGCTATTGTTGGCTTAACCAATGTAATAGTAACTAAAAATTCTTCTAATGTAGGGATTTTTCTATTTATAGGAACAGTAGGCTTTATAATAGGTATAATCGCCCTTCTTGATTCTTTAGGTATAATTAGTTTAAGTAAAAAGTAGAACAAAAAATGAAGAATGGTGAAGTAATTATTCTTCCACCTCCTTCATCAAGCCCTGTATAAATTTATTAATAGCGGGTCCTTTTCTTTAAGTGCTATGTTGTCTTTGTTTTATAACTTCTTTTATAGGGGTTCCTTACTATGAGTAAAAAATCTC
>JAJZMY010000019.1 GCA_021848125.1 Microcaldota archaeon | reverse complement strand
ATATTCTCTCCTTTTTATAAAACAGAAGAAAATAGGATTTAATATTAATAATTTTTTTCTCTCAACCATATGTTTAATAGACTGGTTAAAAAATCAAATTCAATTAAATTGAATTTTTTGCAGTAATTTAATTTTTTAAATACTTTAATTAATAATATCAATTAATCCCATTTATCTGTTATTTTTAAATTTTTATTTTATTAATTTATTTTTCAATTTTAAACTAATATAAATATATATTATAAATAGAAAATTCTTTAATATTTTTGAATAATATGGCTTTGGCCCAAATTCTGAAATAATACTAAAAACAGAGTTTCATCCCTTCTAGGCTTGTGGCATCCCCTCCACCCATAAATGGTGTGGGATTTCCTGCCCACATTGTTAAATTTATATCACAACTTTAAAGACGTCCTGCTTTACCTCATAAACATCTCCTGACTCTGCAAGAAGATATAATACTGTGCGAATAGCATCTTCTTCCATATTCAATTGATTTGCGATTTCTGCAACATTCATTTTCTTGCTTCCCAAAATCCCTAAAATTTTTGGGCTGTTTCTTATTACAAATAATTTCAATGCAATATAAAATTTTTTATTAAATGCCCTTACTCCAATAATAATCCCATGCCTTATGCTTTCTTCCATTAAGTTGGAAAAAATCGCAGCATCATTTTCATCAACAATGACTAAATAACCTGTTGTCTCAATAATATTCTGGTAATTTTTAAATTTATCAGTTACATTTGAGCTTGTTTCATTATTAATTATATTCTTTATATTTATTGTATTTTCAGAATTAGTTTTTTTATTATAATTTATTTTATTAATATCTGCATTATTTATGCTTTTTTTTGCCTCGCGAGCTTTATCTTCACTTTCCAGAGCAGTTATGTGATTGAAATTTTGCCTCAATTTAGGATAAATGTATTTAGAAATGCTGTATATATAATCTTCATTTTTTTTAATTAATAAAACAAAGTTTTTATTAATTAGTTTTTGCAGAACTTGTTTTTCCTGGCTATTTAAAACTGAACTCACGCTCTGTTTTGTTCTTTTATTAAACTGCAAATTATTTAGCTTTCTCAGAACAATTAATTCATTGTCTGTTAAATTGCTATTTTTGATCCTTTCTTCATCGCTTATATTATTTTTGTTTATAACTGCTTTTTTATTAGAATCTGCATTCTTTTTTTCAAAAATAAATGAATCCCCGTTATTTTTTAAGAAATTTATTTCATCCCCTGCTTTTAAATTCAATGCATTGGCAATTTCATTAGGAAGATATATAATCAATTTATTGTTTAATTTATAAATTTTAGTCATAAAACCAAATAAAAATATTATATTGTATTAATAATTATTAACAATTAAAAATATAGATATTTAATATATTTACTTTTATAGATTCTGGTGAAAACTATTTTGAATTTTAAATAATTAAACAACAATTTGTTTAAAAACATATATTTAAAAAATTAAAATCATTAATGTTTTTATGAAAACTTTAAAAGATTTTTCAATATATACAAAAAAAGTGCTAAGTGTAAATGAATACCATTCAATTATCTTGAATGCAAATAATTTAGGGTTTGGCAATGGATTAATAGTTGAAAATTCTGGATTTGCGCTTTCAAATACAATAAAGCAAAAGTATAAAGGCAAAAATATCTGTTTTATCTGCGGCAAGGGATTCCTTGGTGCTGTTGGATTAAGCACTGCAAGACATTTGATTAATTATGTTAATTTAAGCGTAATTATTTTAAGCGATTATAAAGAGATCAGGAACAAAGAAACATTGTTCAATTATAATATCTTAAATGATCTGATTGAGATAAAATCAATAAATGAAAATAACATCTCTGAATTAAATCCTTATTTGAAAAACAATGAAATTATAGTTGATGCAATAATAAGCACGGGTCTGAAAGGCAGGCTTTCCAAGTTCATATTAAAAATAGTAAATATGATAAATAATTCAAATAAAAAAATTATTTCCATAGATGTTCCAACAGGAATTGATCCGGATACTGGAACAACTAATATTGATTGCATAAATGCAAATAGTGTTCTTTGTCTGTATAAATTAAAACAGGGGCTGGTAAAAACAAAGGCAATAAAAAATTTTATAACACTAATTGACAATAAAATTCCAATTTCTGCTGAATTATTAACAGGCAATGGCGATGTTGTTTTGGCAACAGAGCCCAGGAATATTAATATTAATAAATATTTGAACGGATCAGTTCTTATTATCGGAGGGAGTGAAAAGTATCATGGAGCCCCTGTATTAGCTGCATCTGCAGCTAAAAATGCATTTGCAACATTAAGAACAGGATCTGGATATGTCACTGTTCTGGTTCCAAAATCAATTGAAAATATTATTAAAGCAGTTTCACCGGATTTGATTGTTAACTCTCTAGAATTTAAAAAAATTGATGAATCATTAAAATTTATTTCTGATATAAGGCATACGTCTTTGGTTATTGGGCCTGGAATTTCAAATGAAATATCAGCAGATTTTTTATCAAAATTGATTGAATCAGAAACCAAAAAAGAAAATATCAGCATTATTGATGGGAGTGCAATAAAATTAATAAAAACCAATAATAAGATATTAAATCAGAAAATAATTTTAACACCGCACGAAGGCGAATTTTTTGAATTAACTGGCATTAACCTAAATAAAGCAGCATTAGAGAAAAAAATTGAGATTGCAATTGAATTTGCAAAAACGCACAAATGCACCCTAGTTCTAAAAGGAAATAAAACAATAATAACGAACGGATTTCAATTAAAAATAAACAAGGCGCTAACTCCAACATTAGCAGTTATGGGGAGCGGCGATGTATTGTCAGGTATTATTGGAAGCTATTCAGCACTGCATAAAAATGCTTTTGAATGCGCTGTTGCTGGCGTATATATCCATTCAAAAATATCAGATAAACTGTTTTTAGAAAAAGGGCTGCACATTATACCTGATGATATAATAAATGCACTGCCAAACGAATTAAAAAAATATGATATAGTCAATTAAGTAAGAGGCTGCAAAAGAAAAAAGAAGGCCTGCATCATTTCAAATTCAGCAATAAAAGCAAAAATACCTTGATTTAATGCTTAAAAAAATTAAAAATAATAAAATAGATCCTGTTATTATTTTCGGAATTTCCTGCATAATTTTTTTATCTGATATAATATATTTTTTTCAATTCGGCCAATTATTTAACATTATTCTAATTTTAAATGCCCTGATGGCTTTTTTGTTTATTGTATATAGTGTATTTATTATTTATTTTAAATACAATCCAAATAAAAAAATTATTCGCAGTTTAATCTCAAAAAATATTTTTTTTTATTTGATTGCTAGCCTATTTGTTTTTCAAATTTTAGTCTTAAATTTTTTAAATGTCAGTGCATTAAGTCAGATTTTAATTTTTTTAAATACTGCCTTTGAATTTGTTATAAGTATATTATTTATTTTTATTTTCTTGGGTGTATTTTTACTCAAAACATATGATAATGAAAAATACAGAAAGAATATAAGAAATTATATCAAATTGACTGCATTGATGCTATTTGCAATATCCATTATCCTATTTTCTTATTTTGTATTTTCTGGTATTAAACATTTTGTATTTTCAGATGAGCAATTTTTTACTATTATTTTTTTGAAACAGATTCTGCTTCATCATAATCCCTATACAATAAATCAAAGCAACCTGCAGAACATCATGGTTTCTAATTTTTCGCAGGAAAATGTAACACTGCCAAGTTTTAATACCAATAATAAAATAATAACAGCTATGGATTATCCGGCAATGTTTTTTTTGTTTCAAATTCCATTCTATTTTCTTTCAAAAATAAATTTAAGTAATATATTTTCTTTTGATGCAAAAAGTGAATTTTTGGTTTATGTTTGCATTCTATTTTTTACAATAGCATTTCTATTGAATAAAAGACAACTGCAAAAACCTATTCTGATTTTTGTTATTATTTTGATCTCAACTCTTGCTTATAATGTAATTGGATCTTCTGTTCAAATACTATTAATTTCATTGCTATTAATAGCATATTTTAAATTAGATAATAAATATATCTGGATAATTTTAGGCATTGTTGCTGCTATAGATGAACTGGCTTTTCTGCCTGTTCTATTTTTAATAATTTATTCGTTTAATAATTTTGGAATAAAAAGAGGATTTTATAATCTAATTGGATCTATTTTTATTTTTATTGTTCTAAATTCCTATTTTCTTATAATAAATGGGAATATAATATTCAATACAATCAGTTTTATGAGAGATGTTTTTCTTCCATTAAACAGTTATATAATTCCAAGTTCTATTGCCCCTTTTGGATTTTTCATTGTTAATTATTTTAATATTCCTCTATCTTATTTCAAATATTTGTTTTTTTTATCTAGCATTGCCCTAATAATAATATTTATCCGTTTAAATAAAAAACAGTTGATCCCATTATTCAGTCTAATTCCTTTATTATTCCTCCAGAGGGCAATAATATCTTATTTTGCAATATTTGTATTATTTTTATTTGTTTCGCTTTGTATTGAAGATAAAAAAAAGCATAAAAACAAAACAGCAATAAAGCCAGCCATATTTTATATTTTATTAATTCTCTGCATGCTTTGTTTTATTGCTTTGCTGATTTTCGGCCATTATCAATATTTAAAAAATTATAATCTTTATATAAAACCAATTTCTTATCAGATAAATAAATCAAAAAATATTTCAATTTACAATTTACTGCTTATTTATAAAAACACTAGATTAAATTATGTAAGCACATATGTAAATGCATATATAAAAAATTCAAACATGGTTGGGGATATTGGTATTTTTAATAATAGTTCAATATTAAATAAATCAGTAAATATTAATTCATCAATTAAAAATTCAGTGAATCCAAATTTCATTTTTTTGAATAAATCTCTAAATAATACTAAAATTGAAATTGTTGTTGATGGAGCATATCCGGCAATTAAATGTGTGTTATATAATAATCAATTTTATTATAACTGTCCTCTTATTTTAGGTAAATGATTAAATATTTATCTATAATTTTAATATTAATTAAAATATTTATTATAAATCAGAAAATTTTATCAAAAAATAAAATATAAAAAGAGTGAAACAATGCGAGGACGAGAAACACTAGTAATATGCGAGTCATGTGGTAGAAAAGTTCCAAGAAATAAGGGCGTCAGTTTTGACAAATCAATAAGTTTTAATACTGAATTAAAAACAGGGAATGATGTGCGTTTTTTTGGAAAAAGAAAAATTTATTACTGCATTAGCTGTGCAAAACACAGGAAGATTTTTGAAAAGAAAAAAAGGCTTGCAATAAAACAGGAATCAAGGCAGAATAATATAGAAAATATTTAGTAGAAAAAGAAATAATTAATAAATCAATTAATAAAAAGATTTTTAAATATATTAAGATATTATAATTTATTAAAATATTTTAAATGGGATTTAAATGAAGAAAATATTGAATTTTAAATTAGTTTTTCTGGTTCTTTCATTAGTATTTGGATTTAGTAGCATGGTATTTGCACAATTTGGAAGTGGAGCTTCAGCGCCAGGATCTGCTCAAATGAGCTCTGTTTTATGTGCATTTTATAGTACAATCATGAACGTAATATTTATCCTTGCAGTTCTTCTTATGGTTCTGGGTGGTGCATTATATGCAGGCTCTACAATCATGCCGGCACAGCTTAAAGGGCAATTACAAGGTTATGCTTATGGTATGCTTATGGGCGGAGTAGTCGGACTGATTATTGTTTTGGCAGGACCTTATATTCTTAAAATGATCGTTGGAACTAGCAGCACTGTAAGCACTACTGGATGCACAGGTTCTTTTATTTAATTAAATAAAAGAATAACATAAAAAACCAGCAATTGATAAATAAGGATAATGATGTTAAATGTTGTTAAATATAGTCTAGAAACATATTTTAAGCACATTATTCTTATTTTATTTTCTTCCATTGCATTTTTCATTGCTTTATTAATTCCTATTTTTGCGAGTTTTCCCACGTATAATGATGCAGGAGGGATTTTCCTTAGATTTACAAATATCTTTAATTTAGGCATATTTAATATTTTTATAATAATTGTTTCTGTTTTATTTTCATTGCTGTTTTTGAGTTTTGCAATTGTTTCAATAAATGTGATTGTAAAGCACAAGAGAACTTATTCAAAAATAAAAAATGAAGTAATACAAGGGCTTGAGAAATATACTGGAAAAGTTTTTTTAGTTTTATTATTGTTTAGTTTTATTGCCATTGCAGTTCCGATTTTGCTTAACAAATTGGTTTTTGGCTTTTCAGGATTAGTAAGCGCTGTTATTCTGCTGTGTCTGATTCCTATATTTTTTTATGCGCCTTCATCAATAGTAATTGATGATTCTAAGACAATCAATGCAATTAAAAAAAGCATTTCATTCTTTTCAAAAAAATTCAATTATTTTATACTATGGCTTATTATTGCAGTTGTGCTGATTACTTTATTTGACTTTATTTTTACATCCCTATTTCCTACACTGATATCAATATTTATTATGCTTATTTTTAATTCTATTTTTATACTGCCATTTCTAGTAATTCTTCAGGCAGAATCATATATGAAAAGATTTGCATTATTAAAGCATTAAGGATTATAGAGACAAATATTGCAAATAAAGGCATTGAGATTATGCCCTTGAAGAGTAATTCTTAATTATATTCTCGACTCTTTTTTTTATTCTTAATGGTGTCTGCTTCATCAGCTTCTTAAGCTCATCATGATCTATCTTCTCCAGAATATTTTTATATATCTGAGGATCTCCAAGCCCCATATTAAAATATGCAAGATCTATCAAGGTTTTCTCTAATGTCGCCATTGGAATATAAAACATATTTTCATACGGAACATATCTGAAGCCAAAGAACATTTTTTTATTTATTCTCTTAACATCTACATTCATTCCCATTATCATCCTTATCCCGCTTCTTACATTTCTGATGGTTATTATTACCATTGGTGTGACATAATCCCAGCAATTATAGTATGTTAATGCCTTGCCTAATCCATAATAAAACGGATCAAACATGAAACCAGAAACAGTGATGTCATCTATTAATGTATAAAAACCATTTTTCAATTCTATTAAGGCATTTGATTTTTTTAGATTTTGAATGAATCTAAGAGCATAATTTTTAGATCCAAATTGGTTTAAAAAAAGCCTTACATCTCTTGTTGTAAAGACAGGAACTGTTTTAAAATGCTCTTTAAATATCTTAATATATTTTTTTGTCATTTTTTCATCTATTTTGTTTTATCCATCTTTTTATTAAATCTATCATACTACCAAATGATGAAATAGACCCAGAATAAATTGTAGCTTTAAATTCAATATATGCATCTTTTGGAGGAGCGATAGCACTTATAAATTTTGTCAAAGCACTATTTATATGTGCAGAATTTGCAATGCTGTTTAGTAATATTGTAATATCATACAAATCTTTATGTAATCTTCGATTATTATATGCGTTTATCTTTTCTAGAACTAGATCCTCATCAGATAAATTATTTATCTGCATGCCCCGTCCACTAACTGTTTCATAAAATACAACAATAAAATTTTCAATTTTTTTATTGTTTATTTCTATCTTTACTTCAAATTGCTCCGCATTCAATAGAGAGACATGTATAAAAATTATATGTTCTTTAAATCTATACTTAAGAACATTTAATCCAACCTTTTCCAACGATTCTTTTAATTTATATTCCAGGTTTCTGTCCCACACATAGATATCAATATCCTGTGAGAATCTCTTTCCACCATAACATCTCCAAACACATGTGCCTCCATGAAATGCTGCTTTATCCGTTATAGAAAATATTGCCTCAATGACTTTATCTTCTATTTCAGCCTTTATTTTTTGCTCTCTTGTTTTTATTATACATTTAAAAATCTTTTGTTTATTTAAATTGCATTTTTTCTAAAATTTAAATGATAATATAGATACTTCAATTAAAAAAATAAAAAATGCTGCAAAGGCAATTTATAAATAAATTTAAAAAAATTCATTGCATTAAATTAATATGGTACTAATTTCAAAAGACTTTCCAAAATTAGAGAGTCAATTTTTAAAAGAAAGTTATTAAAGTATTACTAAATAAAATTAAGTATGAATAAAAAAATTAATTTATTATTTATATTTATTTTATTTTTATCTTTTTTTATATTTTCTAATTTTTTCATTACAGCAACTCCAGCAGGAACTGCTTGTTCTCTTTCTTTATCATGTACTCCAAGCAAGACAACTTCTCCTGCATCTGCAACAGCACTGCCTAGCACTTATTGTATTATGACTGGAAGCAGTGAGCCAGTTGGAAAATGCATTACTGATTCAATTCCAATTGCATTAATTGCTCTAACCGTGTCTCTTTTAATGATTGCAGTATCTTACATGATTGGAGAGGTTTTGCAGATATCTGGATTTAAAAACTGGTACAAGGCTGAAATATGGGAGCTTACAAAAAGCGCGTTGCTGGTTGCTATTATTTTTTCACTGCTTGTTGAAATCGGCGGCATTGCAAATGCGCTTGTAGGCGCTCCGCCTGGCTCTACAACAAGCTTAAGCTCGACATTAGGCTCGCTTTATACTTCTATTCAGTCAAATTATCTTGTACCAGAACTTGCATCAGCTTATACTGCTTACTGGGGACTGCTCGGCGTATCTGTTGGATTAAGCTTTATAAAAAGCATTTCAGTGATGCTTTATATTCCAATTCCAGTGCTTCCAATTCCTCCACTTACAATTGGGGCATTGTCATTTGGATTTCAAGAGAATCTGTTTTTGTCAAATACTCTTGAATCATCACACGGCAGCTATTCATTTGTAAACCAGGCATTTGACTTTATTACTGTTCCTTTATTAATGCTATTCCAGTTTATGAAAGATATGTTTATTCCATTGGCTATGTTGTGCCTTTCAATTTTGCTGCCAATAGGCCTTGTATTCAGGGCAATGCCTTTTTTAAGATCAATTGGCGGAATGCTGATTGCAATTGCAATTGCCATTTCAATAATATTTCCAACATTATTGCTTGCAATAAATGTGCCGATTCAGAATTTCTTAATGAATACCCTAAGCCCTCCGACTGCCCCAACAACATTTACAATAAACACCTCTCCATTAATTTGCCCTTTACTGCAGCAAATATTTAATACAGTAAAAACCCCTATCTGCAGTATTGTAACATCGCCATTTATTGTTGATTCATCTGTATTTTTTACTGGCATTTTAGTTGGCATGTTTGGGCCAATGTCTGGAATTTCTGCTGTGTACAATTATGTATTATTTTTAATTTTGCCATTAATAATAGAATTTTTGCTTTTAATAATTGATTTAGTAATAACAATTGTTATTGCAGAAAACATTGCAAGATTATTAGGTGGTGCTTTAAAATTAGGAATTGGAAGATTGAAATTAGCATAATAAAAAATAAAAACCAGAATATTAAAATATTAAATATTGTTTGAAATTAAATTAAATGAAATATCATGAATAATATAAATAAAGCTTTTAAAAAAAGCTTTGGCAAAAATCAAAAAAATAAATACAGAATGAGCATGCGCAAAAGCACTAAAACTAATTTAATAAATAATAAAAAAATAAAAAACCAAAAATCATTTTTTATTTTGATTGGCTTTATTGCTGTTTTGTTTTTATCTGTATTCATGAATATTAATGCTGCCGGAGCGACAGCAATCCCTGCTTCATCTCCTGCGCCAACAAGTACAGGCCCGAGCATACAGTCGTGCAGTTTATTTGGGGGAACAAGCACTGGAAATTACAATAACTGGATGTGGATAAATTTATATGTCTTAATAGTAAGCCTGCTTGTTATTTCATTTATTTATATGGCATCACGATTTATTTCAGCAAGGGAAAGGGAAAAATTCACGCAAATCACAAAAATAGAATTAATCCAGGTAATAATAAGCGCTGCAATACTTATGCTGCTTCTTACCTTTACTACAAGTGCATGCAAAATAACAAGCTCAATTGGAAGTTCTTTAAGCACTGGAACATATCCTGTTCCTGCAAGCAATCCTTTTCAGTTTGCTGATTATTATATTGGAAATTTATCAAATTCTGTTGGAATTAAACTGTTGATCCAGATTTATACTTATGCAATAGGCTTTAATATTGATTCAATGATATTTTCAAATATTGGCCAGTTGCTGTTTAATGTTATTGCTTCAGCAAGTTCAGTTCTAACTTCTGCACTATCTTCAAGTATTTCTGCAGCTACTTCATTAGGGCCTTTTTCATTGTCTGTCCAATTTTCAACTGGCTATGATTTGGGAGCATCATACAATATTTTAAGCGATTTGCTGCTTTCAATTTTTGCTCCTCTTGTAATTATGGCTATTGGCTTGCTGTATTTATTATGGCTGATTCTGCCTGTTATACAGTTTGTTGCTTTTACTGTTGTGCTGCCAGTTGCATTGGTTCTTAGAATGATTGCTTATTCTGGTTTTGGGGGAGGAGGCGCAGCTGCGCAAAGTGTTGGCTTGAAATCAGCAGCAAATGCATTTCTTGCCTTGGCAATTGCCTTTTACCTTATACTGCCATTAACAATTGTTTTTAATGCATGGGCAATTCACTGGATATTCAGCTCGAAAAACCCTTCGTATACTTATTTGCATTCAACATATTTATTGAATAAAATACCATCCAGCTCCTTATTCGCAGGCAACCCGACAGCGTCAGCAACAATTCTTGGAATAGGATTGCCGTCAATAGATCAAATTCTTTCAACAGCAGTAACAGGCAATGTGATTTGGTCAATTATTGATCCGAATATAGTTATTCAGGATTTATTAAACCTTGTTAATGAAATTGCGCAATTTGAATTCACTGTATTTTTTATGCTGGGAATTGATTTTGCAATTGTCATTGGATTTGCAATGGGGCTGACAAAAGCTTTGAATACAAATTTAATATGAATAATAAAGCTTTTAAAAAAAGCTTTGGCAAAATGAAAAGTTTGCAAAATTCAGCAGCAAACCTGCTGAAGCTTTAGCAGAAATAAAGCTTTTAAAAAAAGCTTTTGCAAAAAGAATATAAAATAAAAGAACAATAAATTAAATGATAAAATGTTTTTATTATCAAGCATTAATCCATTGAGTTTTTCTTCGGCATCAAATGCAATAATGCCATTGGTTATTATTGCAATTATTCTTGATTTTGCAGTTGTCAGTGTGTGGTATTTTATTGGCTCTTTTCTTAATAATTCCAAAATAAAAGAAGGCGCAAAAACAGAGGCATACCAGGCAGTTGGCACAGCAATCCTGGCAATGATAATTATTGGAATTCTGCTGTTTTTGGCAACAAGCTTTGATTCAGTATTAACAAATTCAAACTTCTTTTACAGTTCTTCATCATCTTCATCAGTAGCGCCAGCATCCCCAGGAACAATCAGTACTTTATGCAGCAATCTCTACACAACAAGTTTTATAAATATAATAGGAACTAATTCATTTGGCGCCAGCACAAACACATTTTTAAAGTCAAGTTATTCCAAGTTTCCAGGATTATGCGCTTATACTTCCCTTGATTCTCCAACAAGGCATATTGATTATCCATTAGTAGCGTCTGGAATAATCCTGGCAAACTTGACAAACCAGACGGCCCACAATCTTAACAGCTTGTTTGTTTTTGACAGCTTTATTGGGTACTTGTCAATGCTTACGCCGACAATGAGCTGGTGCATACCAGCAGTTGATGCATTACTGGATCCAATTCCAACAATGGCTTCATGCTCAGCAGTGGGCGGAATTATAGCAGTGCCTGAAGGTCTTGCTGGAATAGCGACTGCGTTGCCAATTTTATATATAAGATATGCAGCAACGCCTTATGCTGGGTTTGACATTGTTTACAGCGAGCTCGGAACACTTGGCGCATTGCTGACAACTGCTCTTAATTCATTCATTGCCCAGTTCCTGTTTATTATTATTTCTTTGTATTCATGGCCAGTTCTCATATTCTCTGGATTAGTATTAAGGGCAACAATATTTACCAGGAAAATAGGCGGATTGCTGATTGCAGTCGGAATTGCAATGATTTTAATATTTCCAGCAGTGTTTTTGCTTGAATACCTTGGCCTTGGAAACGGGATTGGAAATTTGATTTCATCGTCTCCAAGCTCATGCTCTGCAAATCCAAGCGCAAGCGGATGCATTGGAGGAATTTACGGATTCAATACAATTGCAACAAACCCAATTACATTCATACCAGGATATCCATCAGATGCGCCTGTCCAATGGTCTTCAGGCACTCCTGTCCAAGATCCATATACTCTTAATTTTTTCATTGAGCCTCAATTAAACAAAATAGCATATTATTATCAATGCTGGCCGTCAAATGACAATCTTCTGGAAGCTGAGGCAATTGATTCTATTGAATTCCTTGTACCTGGTTCATCATTAGTAACATTGGTATATACTGGCGTTGGATCCCTTGTTACTCCAGGCGTGCCCCATATGGTCATAACAGACAATTGTGGACCCAATAGCTTATTAAGGGCATTTTTTAAATTTATGGAAGCATATGGCATAATAGGAGTTACTGCATATTTTCTTCCCATTATAAATATTTTTATTGTTATTTCATCAATTATAGGGCTATCAGGCCTTCTCGGCGGAGACACAAACCTGGCAGGATTGTCAAAAATAATATAATAAAAAAGATGCTATGAAAAAAAACAATGCAATCAAAAAATCATTATTGATTTTAATAGTGTTTATTTTAATCATTCCAAGCATTCATGCAGAAACAATAACGCAATTCTGCACTGGTCCAGGCGGAGTAATAAACCCGAAAAACACTTTTTTAACACTGGCTCCAAATGCGCCTAATGCATTGCTGAAAATGACAGTGCTGATAATTCTAGTTATGATTACAGTTGTTGGATTCTTGTACGCACTTGCATATGGGCTTGGAATAGAAAAATTATTAATATTTACAAGGGCTGAAATCGGAGAAATAATATTAACAGGCATTGTTGCATTTGTTTTTCTTACAGCAATGAGCATGCTTGGCTCTACAAGCACATCAGCAAGCGGAGGCATAACAAATATATATGGCTCTGACTGCATAAGCCTGACAACTTCTTCACTTGGATTGATTTCACCATTAGTTCAGATGTCATTGTCCCAACTAATAATAAAAATATTTTCAAGTATTACAGTGCGCATATATCCCAATTGGGAGGGAATTACATTCTCGCCTTTTGCTGGGTTTGGGATTATTTCAACACCATTAAATTATGGGATAACTATTTCTGGAATGTTAATAATGCTATTGTTTGGAATGTCAATTATTCTGGGAATTATTTATGCATTTTTCCCGATTTTTCTTTATATTGGCATTGTTCTTAGGGCAGTGCCATGGACAAGGGCTGCTGGAGGCGCATTTCTTGGGCTGTTTGCAGGCTTATACATAATGTTTCCAATTATGCTTTATTTTGGATTAATGGGGCCTGCTGCATTTCAATGCCTTGCATCAACATCATCAGCATCAACTGCATCAACATCATCAGCATGCCCTAATTCTGCTGCAAGTGCTCTAAGCCAGGTTAATAGTAATTTTCAAGCAAGCAAGGTGTCAAGCGTAAATAGTGGAATAAATATTTTTACTTCAATTATAAATACAATCAATGGGGTTATTGCACCTTTTGGATTTATTACAACATATATTTTAGAGCCAGTATTATATACATTAATAATTTATATTTTTTCATTAATAATTGCATTTAATTTTATGGAGCAAGTAGGAGACTTGCTAGGAGCGCCCTCATTAAGCTCAGAGCATGCATTAAAAAATGTAATTTAATTATTTGATAAAATGGAAAAGCAAAATACCAGCAAATATGCAGTAAGTTCTATTATTGTTTTATTTGCAAGCATTTTCTTGATTAATAATTCATATGCTGCTTCCAGCCCTGCATTTCCAATCAGCGTCAGCAACTGGGAGCCAATTGCATTTATTGCTGTTCTGGTTGTAATTGCAATTGCAGCATTTATTTATATGCTGTCCAGATTCATGTTTAATACCAGAATAGAGGCATGGACAAAAATGCAGATATATGAAGCATTTTTGTCTTTTGTTATTTTATTGATTTTTGTATGGATAAGCGCATTGTTTTTTTCAAATCCAGTGCCGTCATTTAGCTCTGCACATCTAGTTCCAACGCAGTGCACAAGCACTGATACATTATTTCAATTATCTGCATGTGATTTAAGTGCCTTCAATTCTGATGTTGAAACATATTTCCAGGTTTTTTACTGGGGCCAGACAATTCTTGATTTCAGCCCTGGAGTAAATGTAAGCATTGGGGCAAGTTCAATAAGTGCAACAAAGCTGGGTTCTGTCTCAATTGGCTCTGATATAAATAGTATTTTTCCAAAATCCCAAGCAGAATTTTTATCAGTATTTTTCAGCGCAATACTTGTCATGCTGATTTTAAACCAGATCCAGCTAATGCTTATCTCTTCATCACTGCTGTTCCTGTCCTTGTTTTTAGTAATCGGGCTTGTTGCAAGAATATTCGGAGTAACAAGAACTTTTGGAGGGGCAATGATTGCACTTGGGATCGGGCTTGGATTTGTTTTTCCATTATTGACTGCAATTACCTATGGATTCATTTCAACACAAATCGGAACTATTAGTGCAACTACAGTCATTTGGCAGTTTATACAGGCTTATTCTGGCATTATGACAACAGCAATTTCTAATTTATTCGGATTCCAGAATGTATTTATATCCGGAGCTTTTGCATTGAATCTGGGATATATAATTGGGGGACTGACATTTATACCATTTTTGAATTTCCTGATTCTTGATGCTTTTATAATTGATTTTTCAACTGCAATCGGAGAAAGAATGTCATTTATGAGTTTAATGGGAACAATGATTTAGCAAATAATATTAAACAATAATTAAATTTAAATTAATAATTAAACAAATAACAAATGTGGAAAATATGAAAAAAATATTAAAATTATGCTCAATAATTTCATTATTGTTAGTTTTTATAAGTTTAATAAGCTCAGTAAGCATGGCAGGCAGCATTATACCTTCTCCATCAACAAGCGCAGCTGGCTGCTCCACGCTTCCTTCATCAATCAGGACAACAATTGAAGGAACAGAACCATGGTACTGCCAGATAAACAGCCAGATAGGCAATACATTTACAAAAGAAGCGCCGCTTATGTGGATTGCTGTTTTAATTTCATTTGCAATAGCATCTATAATTTACATGGCTGGCGCATTGACAGGAAACAGCAGGATCAAGAATTTTGGAATTGGAGAAATATTCGAAGCAGCTGCAAGTGGAATAATTGTTCTTTTATTTTTATATGTATGCGCTGTTATATTTGGTATTTTGCCAGGATTAACTGTTGGCCCTATTAACCCATATCCAACTGCACTTAATTTAATCACTGCAACAGTCAGTGAATCACAAACTCTGTATTCTAGTTTATTTACGCAATACATTAAAGATAAATATTATTATTCAATGTCATTGATTGTTGGTGGATCGTCAACAACTATTTTTAAATTGATACTAAAAGCAACAAATGTAGTTAATATTGCGCTTGAAATCGGCCAGTTTGTTGTGACTTTCTTTTTTTTAGATCCTGCTATGGCACTGATGAATATTATTTCTGACGGAATATTTATTTTGTGGGCTGAATACTTTTTATTAGTATTTTTTTCAATTGCATCAATACCAGTATTTCTAGTTCCTGGAATTATTTTCAGATCAATATTCCCGACAAGGGCATTGGGAGGAATGTTGATGGCTATTGCAATAACGTTTTATTTGATTGTGCCAATATTATTTGCAATTGCATTTTATTTCACTGCTCCAAGTGTTTTGCAAAACCTGACTACTGCATCTGTTTTGCTAAATAAATTCGGCGCAAATCAAGGATCAATCACAAATGCCTTGACTCCTGCAAGTCCTCTTATACTTCAAGTACAGCAAATAAAAAATGCAATGGCAAGCTACTGGCTATTGTTATTATTTTACCCTGTTTTAATAATAGTAATTGCATATGCTGCTATTAATCAATTAGCAAGCTTTTTAGGGGGCGCGGCAAGACTCGGAGGAAAAATGAGGGGTTTTATTTAATTTTTTTATTTTTTGATTTTTGCCAAAGCTTTTTTTAAAAGCTTTATTATTCATATTTATTTTCTTAATAATATTGATTCAATTTTTGACCAGTTCTTTGCAGGAATAATATTCTTATTAGTATTTTCATTTAATAATTTTTTATTCCATGGCTGTTCCAATACAATTGATATTTTATTATTTGCTGCAACTTTTAAAGCAACTTCCTCATAATTATCATCAATATAAACATCAATCCCAAAATTTACTTTTTCTTCTGGTTTGCATAATATTAAATTTTCTTTAGGAATAAATATCTGATTTTTAAACAGCCATTTAAAAATTGTTTCTGCATCAAGTGACGAGGCAGTAACAATGTAAATTTCATAATGGTTGCTCAGATTATTTATGATTTTTGGAATTTTGCTATCAATTAATTTTATTATATTTTTATCCATGTTATTTTTTTGTTCATTCCAGTATGCTTTATATAATTTAATAAAAAGATCATGATCAAGGCCCTTAATATTATCAAAATAATAGGATGTGAAATGCTTTTTGCATATTTTAGTCTTGCATTCTTTATTTTTGATTAATTCATTATTTATTAATTTTATTGGAAGAGAATCAGCAATTGTGTTATCTAAATCAAATCCTAATTTTTTTAATTTATTAATAGCCATTTCATTTCACCTATAATTATATTTTTGAATAAAGACAATTAATTAATTGATGAGGTATTATTTCTCAGCATTGCAACTTCTACTTTTGTTCTGGGATCTTGCCTAAGAAATTTATAATAAACTAAATTTCCAAGCTGCGATGGAGTAATATAATATTTTTCATTACTAATTTTATTTGTAACCATGTAATTATTTTTTAATTTTAGAATTGATATTGGAATTATTTGTGTCTTATCTTTTAAGTTAACATTGATTTTTTGGTTGTATTTCATTTGGTTTAAATCATTTAAAAGAACTGAAAAATTAGCTCCAGTCTCAAAATTTCCTATTGTTAATTGATTTGGATTTATATTAATATAACTGCCATTTTGAAATGGAATATATGCTGCGCAACCATATAATGAAAAAGACAATGAACCTATAATCGCTATACCTGCTGCTCCACGAATAATTCTATTTCTCTTATTATTTTTATTTTTTTTATCAATATTATATGTTTCCATCCTTATCACCTATTTTATATAATTCAATAATACTATTAATTAATTATTTAGATATATATAGGTTTCTATTTAAAAAATAGGAAGCATAGTAAAAATTAAGACAATATATAAAATAATTTAGAGAATAGCAATCAAAGTATTATATAATTATTTCTGGAGAATCCGCATTTATTAATAATATTTTATTTAATGAAATATACAACTCCAATTCCCTTGCTTCATCTAAATTAGAATTATATAATTTTAATTTAAATTCTTCTAATTTATCATTATTTAAAAAGGCTAAGTAGGTTTTTGAGTTTTCATATATTGGAATATTCTTAAACTTTGTTGATTTTGAATAAATAATTATATTTATTTTTTGATCATGGAATGTTGCAGTAATATCGCCACTATTACTAAGATCTAGATCAGTAAACATGAATGTATGCGAAACAAAATAAAGCCTTAATTTTTTAAAAGTAGCCAAATATTCCGCATCATGCTGAACTTGATCAATCCAGGAATTAGGCAAATATAAATTATCAATATCTGTTAAAATATTATTATGCGATAACATTATAAGCAATTTTTCTAAATTGTCATAAGTAATAGTCACTGGCATTCCATTGAATCTTATATTATTAAATACACCTGTTTTTATTTCATCTTTTGACAAAGGCATGAATCTCCAGTGATAATATAAATTTAATTTATTGAATATACTTATAAATTCATTTGTATCTAATTCAACTGGAATCTTTTTTTGAATTGGAATTGAAGGCACATCAATATAAAATTCATCTTTATTTGGCGCTTTTACTAAAACCATCATTAAAATAGAAAATATTCCTGCAATGCCTAATATTATGATTTTTTGATTAACAACAAAGGGGGTTACTTGTCCGGGAACAAACTTAATATATTTATGGTTAAGCATGTATAAAGTAAAATTAAGATTTTGGCTGTAGGTTAATACTATTCCTTGTGGCAATTGATAAATAATAGAGCCATTAACAATTGTTCCTGACTCATTTCCGAAATTATTTAAATTTAACTTGAATGGAATGCCAGATAAAATTTTATTATTTGCAGTTATTGTCAAAATAAATTGATTTGTTTTAAAATTTTCACTGCTTAAATTAATATTTATTTTAGGAATATTAAACATACCTGAGCCAACTACTGAAAAGTTAGAGTTTCTAACAACTGCAAAATAAGTTCCTGATGGGAGATTAAAAGTTGGATAATAATAGAATGTAAATTTATTATTGAATGATTTTTTGCAGGGATAATGAAATCCTAAAAATATTGGGGAGCCAATCTGAGTGAAATTTATTGTATAAAAATAAATTGATGGCTCTATTGTCAAATTAAGATTTTGGCATGTTACAAACTCTGAAATATTTGCTAGAATTGGTATGCTTGGAATTGCAAGGTTTGGAACAATCACACTGCCATTCAATGAAAAATTTGGTTTATTTTGGATATAGAAAAATTTTGAATAATTTGATAAATTAATTGTAGCATTATAACTAATATTATTTTTATAAAAATAATAATATTTAGTTGAATTTAGAAAATTTATATTAAATGAAAAATTATTTGAATTTGAAATTGTTATTCTGGGAAATCCAGAATTGAAGTTATTTACAATCAAACTATGATTTTCATAAGTATAATTAACATTTGAACTGTTTAATACAAGCCCCAATGTTCCTGATGAATAACTGAAATTAGATAAATTTACAGATCTGTAGCCTGTTGCATATTTGGGCATCCAAAACAATTCTGCAATTGATTTAGCCAAGTCATATGAAAACTGATTTACTGAATTCCAAGAATCAGGGTAGTTTGAAAAAGCAACAACAGATCCATTCAGATAATTAATATACGTTATTGGGCCATAATCAGTGCCGTTAAAAAATTTAAATGTTTTTTTTGAAAAGTAAAAACTTGAATTATAAATTGTTGTATTCGGAATCCATTCCAAAAAGCTTGGAATATTTTGGGAAGGAAGTGGAGTTGAAAATGGGGACTGAACAACTCTTGACAAATTTGCGCCCGTATAAATTATGCTAGTTCCTTTATTTAGTAAGAATGAGATAGTTGTAAAATTTGAATTGTTTACTTGCTGAAACATCTGGATTGGCATTAATCCTGTTAGTACAAGCAATATTGAATTATTCTGAATTTGCGAAATATTAGCATAGGAAATTATTGAAATATTATCAGTTATATTGTAAATTTTTAGATATTTTTTAAGTAAAACAAGAACCTGATTAGTATTTAGGCCTTGAAAATTTTCACCGCTTGTATTCCATATATAAATCTTTGAAGGTATTGCATTTTTGAAAATTGATTCATTTATTGTTAAATTAGAAAGATTATATGATTTATAACTAATTATTGAATAAGGATAAGATTCTATTGTATAGTTTCTTTTAGATTTTATATTCTGTAAATTTGTATTATTATCAAATGTTATTCCAGATGAAATAAATCTAGCAGAAAGCTGTGAATTAATTATTATTTTTTTTGTTATATAATGCGATGTTATTGAATGCAATTGGAATTGAATAAAAAAAATAAGCGCAAAAAACAAGACAGCAACAATTACTGCAATTATAACTAATCGTTTATGTAATTTTAATAGATTAATTAGATTATTGGATTTTGGCATTTATATCAAAATATATTTTATATAATAATAAAAATTAAAAATAATAATGATAAAATCATTGCTTATTTTTTGCAAATATTTTAATAAAAAGTTTGGTTAAAAAATTTTCATTATTTCCTATTTTTTTAAGCAGTGTATAAACCTTCATGTATTTTACTTTTTTATTAATCCTGACATTATATTTCATTTTTATCATTATTCTTTTAATTCTAAATAACCCAAACTTACCATCTTATTCAATATCTGTTCTACTCTTGGCGGTATAATTTTATAACTTTTTGCAAATTCATTAATATCAATTGTGTTATCATGTGATTCAATCCACTCTTCAATCATTACCATTAAAGATTCATCTGAATATGTCTCAAGGTCCTTTAATTTTTCAGATAATTCTTTATTTTTTTGAGTAAGCTGTCCAGTTGTTGCAGCTAAATTTTTATTAGATATTGCAAGATCATTATTAATTAATTTCAATTCCTTATATTGATTAAAAATAGAATCATAATTATTAAACAATGTGCTATAACTTTGGGATAAGGAAGATAAAAGATCATCTATTATTGAATCCAAATGCTGGAATAATTCTTTTAAATTGATTTCATAGCAATTGCTTATTAAAGATAAAACACTCAAAAAATTCTTAATAATAGTGATTCTTCTTAATTTTTTGCTTGCATCAACTGCAATTGAATATTGTATTTCAATATAATCTTTATAAAAACTAAAAACAAAAAAAAGAAATGGTTTTTTTTGCAAGTCCCTGCTTTCTACTTTAAATAAAATTAAATTATCCTGATTCAGTTGATATGAAAAAACTTCTAAATTCGAAACTATTTTGGAAATATCTTCAAATGATTTGATTAAGTTTGCACTGATTTTTATTGACTCAACATAGGGAGTAGTTTGTTCTTGCTGAACTTGCTGCTGCTGGTTATTTGCAGTATTTTGAATAATAATACCTTGATTAGGATTATTTTGAGCCATAATAAAGACTTAATAATTAATTTAACCTATTTAAATAAAAATTTATATTAATTATACAATTTAATAATATTATTAATGGTATAATTTATTTTAACACTTAATATTCTTAATTTTACTTAACAATATTTAAAAATATTAAAGATTATTAATGAATTTATTCTTTTAAATATTTGTTTTAATTAAATTATTAGCTGTTAAAATACTGAATTAAATAATATAAATTCTTTTGGGGATTTAAATGGATAATAGCAAAGCAGATGAAATTTTTAAAGAATTTAAAGAGCATTCAGTATCTGAATTTTTTAAAAAAAATAGGCAGATGCTGGGCTATTCAAGTATTTCAAGATCAATAGTAACTGTTGTGCATGAATATGTAACAAATTCATTGGATGCTTGCGAAGAAGCAGGTATTTTGCCTAGCATTTTTGTTAAAATTGAAAAACAAGAAGAAAACAAATTTAAAGTTATTATCAGAGACAATGGGCCAGGAATACCTAAAAATTATATTGGAAAGGCATTGGCAGTTATACTAGCAGGGACAAAATTCCATAGATTTATTCAGCAAAGAGGCCAGCAGGGTATTGGCGCTGCCGGTTGCACTTTATTTTCACAGATAACAACTGGAAAACCAATATTTGTAAAATCAAATACTGGAAAAAATGCATATTCATGCAATGTATCAATAGATACTAAAAGTAACAAGCCAATAATTAGCAATCTAACGGAAATAAATGAATCAGAACAAGGGCTATATGTAGAAATAAATCTTGCTGATGTCAAATATATTAATGGAGAACACAGTGTTTATGAATATTTAAGAAGAACTGCCTTATCAAATCCGCATATTGAAATAAAATTTATTAGCCCAGATAATGAAGAATTTATTTTTTTAAGGGCTGTTGAAGAGATACCTAGAAAATCAAAGCCAATAAAACCACATCCCTTGGGTCTAACAGTTAATGATCTTTTTGAATATGCATCTTATTCAAAATCAAATAAATTATCATTATTTTTGCTTGAAACATTTTCACGTGTAACAAGAGACAAACTAAAAGAAATCACAGATATTGATCTTAATAAAGACCCAAAAAAAATAACATGGGAAGAGGCAGAAAAATTAATTCAGCATTTTAAAAAAATTAAATGGATGCTTCCGGATACAAATTCTGTTATTCCAATTGGTGAAAAGCAGATTAAGATTGCATTGGAAAATATTTTAAACCCAGAATATATGTTTGTAACAGAAAGAAAGCCTCTTGTTTTCAGAGGCGGAATACCGTTTGTTGTTGAATCGGCAATTGCTTTTGGAGGCAATTCCGGAAATAAGCAAGAAAATGAGTCATTTGCAAATATTTTGAGGTTTGCAAACCGCGTGCCATTATTATTTGATGCAGGAAACTGCGCAATAACAAGTGCTGTTAAAACAATTGAATGGAAAAGATATGGACTTGACTTGGAAACCCAGCCGATCAGCATTTTTGTCAATGTTTCATCTGTTTATATTCCTTATGAAGGCGTTGGAAAAGAAGCAATATCAAAAGAGGAAGAAATAATAAATGAAATTCGATTTGCATTAATGGAAAGCGCCCGTGGAATTCAGAAGTATATAAAAGGAAAACAGCAAATTAATTATGAAGTTAATAAATACAAAACAATAATGAGGTATTCAAAACAATTAGCACAGGATCTAAGTTCAATTACTGGAAAAGATTTATCAGATATAACATTAAAAATCAATAAACTTGTTGAAAAACACTATAAAAAAATCTTAAACACCAAAAATGAAGAAAAAGAAGAAGACAAAAATGAATCTTAATAAAAATAAAGGATTAAAATAAAGATTTAAATACTTGAATTTAATTATTCATTAATATAAACTAATAAATAGATAAAATAAGAATAAAATAAATTAAAAATAATAATTATTTGGCTGATAAAATGGTAAAAAAAGAAATAAAGAAAAATACAAAAATATTAAAACCAACTTATAAAATTGTAAATATAGTTGCAAGTGCCAATTTGGAAAAGGAATTGGACCTTTATGGCTTGGCATCAGTTTCCCATGATATTGATTATGAACCCGAGCAGTTTCCAGGGGCAATATTAAAACTTTATAATCCTAAGTCTGCTATTTTATTGTTCAAAAATGGAAAAATCATTTGTACTGGCGCATCAACAACAGCAGATGTTAGAAAATCAGTGTATCGTGTTGTTGAGCTGATAAGAAAATACAAAAAATAAATTCAGGAAATAGTTAGAAGTAATATATCTTAAAATATTTTTATAGCAATAAAGATAAAATAAAAATTATAAAGCCGATAGTAACAAGTGCTGCTGTTAAATATCTGTTCTTATTAAGTTTATATAAAAGACCAGAAAGCATTATTATCAGAAGTCCAAAAAAGAATAAATAATATTTATATTTTGGATTTATTTTTTTCATGTTTTTCATCTAAAATTTTTATTGCATCTATAAATTTTAAATATGTAATAAAATTATATCAAAATGAAACGCAATCATTGCCCTTATATAAAGATCAACAAAAATAATAAAAACAAGGCTTGACCACGCAAAAAATTCATGATTTGAATTTAAAAATGATTGCAGATCAAATATTTTTTTTCTTTTTTGTGAAAATTTCAAGCAGCTGAAGCAGTCCTTATTTCCGCCTATCAAATTTCGTATAGAATGGCAGGAGAATATATATAAAGTTAATAAAATAGTGTCAATTAATAAAAATATGCTGCCAAGCCGCAGTATAGACAAATTAAATACAAATGAAAGATATAAATCATAATAAAAAAATGGCAGAATTAAAAGAGAAAAATACATAAAATATCTGTGTAAATTTTCTATTCTAAATAATAGGCTTGTTTCGCCAGTATAATAATTTTGATTGTCATTTTGTCTTGAAATTATGCATGACTGAGGATGCTTAAACAAATGCCTGTTATAACTTTTTCTAAATCCATAGCATGTTAATCTAAACAATGCAATTATTGGAATGATTAAAATAGTCGGGGAATAAAACGGATCTATATAACCTCTGTATTCTGAAACAGGAAACATTAAAAGAATAAAAATGGCTGTTATCATTAATAATAAAAATGAAAAAAATCTTATATTTTTAAATTCTGGGGGAATTAATGTTTTTATTATTTTATTATTTTCTTTCATAACATTCCATACTATTGAAAATTTAATAAACATTATAATATTTTTTTATCATTTATTCTTTCTTTTTCAGGAATAATTGCATTATCTGTTATCTTAATATGGGCAGGACAAACTTCAGTACAGCATTTAGTAACATTGCAGTATCTAATTCCATTTTTATCAAGAAAATCTATTCTGATTTTTTTATCAATTGGGTTCATATCAAATGACGCAGTTTTAACAACATGCATTGGACCGATATAATTTGTTTTATGTTCTCTAATAACATGGCATGAATCTAAACAAAGAAAGCATTCTATGCATTTTTTGAATTCCTGCGCCCTCTCAACATCAATTTCATATATTTTCATTTCTTTTGTTGAAATATTTTTGTTTGAAAATTTATTTATTATTTCAAAACCTGGCATTTTCTTTTTTATTTCCCATGTATCAGAAACATCAACAACAATATCCTGCACATTTTTAAATATTTTTAAGGGTTTTATCTCGATATCTTCTTTTATTGAATCAATTCTTGTTTTGCACATCAATTTTGGAAGGCCATTTATTTCAGCTCCACAAGACCCGCATCTTGCTGCTTTGCAATTCCATCTCACGCTAATAGTAGAATCAAAATGTTCAAGTATATAAATAACTGCATCAAGCACAACCATTCCTTCCTGAATCGGAACTTCGAATTCTTTGAATTTATTTTCCTGGGATTTATATATTTTTATTATTTTATTCATATTTTTACCTTATAATTTATAAATATTAATCTGCCAATATTTTTTTTAAATTCTTTGAAAGTTCAGGAACTTTTACTAATGTTAATTTTAATGAATTATTTTGCTTTTTGCAAATAATATTTTTTTTCCATAATTTACTTGTTTTTGGAAAATCGCTTCTAAAATGTGCGCCCCTGCTTTCAGTTCTTTTAATCGCGCTTTTTATTATGCAATTTGCGATTTTTAATTCATTTTCAAGCTCCAAACAAGCCAATAGACCCCTGTTATATTTGGTAGTTCCATTGACTTTGATGTTTTTTAACTGATTTTTTATACTATTTATCACTTTCAATGCATTTTTTAATGATTTTTCGCTTCTTATAATTTCAACATTCTCATTCATTGTTGATTTTAATAAATCTAATAATTCATAAACCACTAAATTATTATTATTTTTATTTTTTAAGGATTTGAAGCTATAAAGACTTAAATAATTATTTATTCTCCTTATTTCCAAATTAATTTGTTGTTTTAATAATAGATTTGACATAATATCAAAATTTGCTCGTTTATTTTCATTAATATATTTAGAACAGAATAATCCTGCACGTCTTCCAAATACAAGAATATCTGCTAGTGAATTTCCACCAAGCCTATTTGCTCCATGCAGCCCTCCGGCCACTTCGCCAGCAGCAAACAATCCATTTATATTTGTTTCACATGTTCCTGGATTTGTTTTGATTCCCCCCATATGGTAATGAACAGTAGGGCCGACTTCCATTTTTTGTTTTGTGATATCAATATCTGCAAATTCTTTAAATTGCTCATACATTGCAGGAAGCTTCTTTTTTATAAAACTTGCACCTTTATGGGAGATATCTAGATAAACGCCATTATGCTCTGTTCCGTTTCCTATTTTTATTTCATTATATATTGCTCTGGCAACAACGTCTCTTGCATCCAGCTCCATTCTTTTTGGTGAATACTTTTTCATAAATCTTTCATTTTTATTATTTAATAATATTCCCCCTTCACCTCTAATTCCCTCTGTTACTAATAATCCCTTTACGCCTAATGGATAAACCATGCCTGTCGGATGAAATTGAACCATTTCCATATCAATTAATTCACATCCAATATCATAGGCCATTGCAAGTCCGTCGCCAGTTGTTTCCAGTGAATTAGATGTTGTTTTGTATAATCTTCCGCATCCGCCGCTTGCTAATATTATTGCCCTACAATTAATCAAAATAAAATTGCCTGATTTTAAATCAAGCCCAATGGCTCCGATAATTTTATTTTCATGCTTGAATATTTTTGTGATTTGCAATTCATCTAAAAATTCAATATTTCTTTTTAATACCTGATCTTCAAGAACACGAATTATTTCCATTCCTGTTTTATCCCCAATATGGCATAATCTTTTATAGGTGTGTGCACCAAATGCTCTTTGCATTATTTTCCCCTCCTTTGTTCTGTCAAATAATGCACCATATTTTTCAAGTTCATAAACTCTTTCCGGAGCTTCTTTTACTAAAATTTCAATCATTTTATAGTTGCCTAAATAAACACCTTCTTTAAAAGTATCTGAAAAATGAACTTTCCAGTTGTCTTTATCGTCAACATCTCCAAGGGATGCTGCAATTCCGCCTTCTGCCATGACTGTATGCGCTTTTCCAGGAAGAGATTTTGAGACAATAATTATTTTTGCATTGTTAATTCTATTGTCATAGGCTTCAATTGCAGCTCTTAACCCTGCTCCGCCACCGCCAATAATCAAAATATCTGTATTTATTATTTTTAAATTATTAATTTTATTTTTCATTTTTATCTTTTTTCTTTATTTTGCTTATTTTTGCTAAAGCTTTTTTTAAGAGCCTTATTTTTTAAAGATTTTAATTGCTATTTTTATTAAATAATTAAAGTATTTAAATTGATATTATATTTTATCATTTATTCTAGTTTTTTAGTAACTATTTGATTTAAAAACACTGTAGCATAAGCTGATTTTGGCAATGAAAAATCTAGTTCAATATTATTATTTTTATGGTCATCTTGATCTATATTAATTTTGAAATTGAAATCAAAAAAAGGCGAAAACAAAACTCTATAAAATCCTTTTGCATTTAATTCAGGCATTCTTTTTAATTTAAACATATCCAACTCAATTTCAAATTCATCCAACAGTTTTTTCTCAATATTATTCAATTTAGAGTCATATCCAATAATATTTGCCATTGGATAATAATTTTTATCTTTAAAATATTCTTTGTTATTTTCTGTTTTAATTAGTTTCATTGAATCTGGAAATCCATATTTATCTTTAAAGCAGGCAAAATTAGTTTCTTCAAAGGCATTAAGATTTTTTTTAATTATTTCATCTAATTCTTTATTAAAAATAAATGATTCTACAGAATGAATAAAAATTAAACTTAAACTTCTCGGAAGCCTTCTTAATGAATTTGCATAATCTGTTGGATATTTTGACAAATAATTCAGAACAAGCCTTTCATATTTAAGGTATTTTGGAAAATAATCCAATGCTTTTTTAAAATCAAGTTCGTTATTTAATCTGATTCTTGCATTTTTTGCATCTTCATTTAATTCATTTTGAGTATCAGTTAGAAATCTAAGAACAGCATTTTCAAAATTGCCCTTTAAAATTTCAATGCCTATCAGATAATTATTGTTTCTATTGCCAAATCGCTGAGCTCCAAAAAAATTTGGAAAAACACCGCCAAATTCATCAATTGCCTTATCAATTGAATCAATATTTATTTCGGCATTTCTTATTGTAACTTTAAATCTGTTTCCTAGTAAATCGCCAAGACTTAATTTTTGATCTATAAGCCAGGCATTATTTATTTTTATGTCTTTTATATTTAAATTTAATAAAATATTAGGATCTAAATCAAATATAGTACATAGTTGTGTTGATAATGAAATTCTGTCCTTTGTTCCTGCAAATGATGTTGACTTGTAGCCTTTTCTAAATTTTTTTGCAATTGCAGTTAATGCCTGAATCGTATTCCAGTTCTTTTTTTGCAAAATAAAAAGTGTGAATTTATTCTGGTTTTTAACTTTATCTTTGCTGGCCTCTTTGCTTTGATTTAAGTTAAATGGGATTTGTTCTATTTTTTTATTGATTTCAAGAACAGTATTATTATTTGTTATTTCTTCAACAATAAAATCATCAGCTGAAATTTTAATGTTTCCTGAAATTGGTTTTTTGTTATTTTCTTTAAATATGTGCATATTACCTTTATTCTTCTATTTTATTTTTTTTAATAATACTTGATTCTGAATTAATTTGGAAAAATATTTTTTGTGCAATATCATTACCAAGCAATGAAATCAGTTTTTCTTTATTTTCATTAATTTCAGAAACACTTGTAATTCCATTATTATATAGGCGCCTTGCTCTTATCCTTCCAATATATTGTAATCTTATCAGATCCAGCAATTCCGATTTAATACCATATTTTAATCTTAACCTAATTTCATTAAATTTATTTATTGGCAGATTTAGTAATTTTGAAATTTCTATCAATGAATATAAAATCCAATCTGCATTTGAAAGCTTTGAATACAAAAATCCAGGTGTTGTTAAAAATTTGTCTGTTATTTCATTTTCTTTTTTTTCGTTTATCCATTCATCTAGCATTAATGCAGTTGTAAAAGCATTTAAAGAATAATTAAAACTTAATTCATTTTTATCATAGAATTTTTGCCCTAATTTCATATAAAAAGGAAATAAATAATTGCTTTCTTCAATAATTCTATTATAGGGCTTTAATTCTTGGGTATTTGAAATTATATATAAAATAATCAGGTCAAAAATAATTTCTTTATTTGATTCATTGATTTTATTTATATCTTCTAACGCATCAATAATCCATTTTGCAGATAAAGGATCTATGTATAATTCACTTATTCTTTTTCCTAATTTTGTTGCTTTTAATTTTTTAAATTTAATCTGTTCTGTATTATTATTCACTATTTCATCTTTAATTTCAATAAATTTCCAATCATTTAATTCTATTATTATTCTCTTGATAGTCTCTTCAATATCTTTATTATTCTTATATTGAAAACCATAAAATGTGCTTGAAATGAAAGTTTCAATATCTTTTAAACTGTTTAAAAAATCCTGGCTTATAAATGATAAAATATGAGCTCTTAGCAGGGGCGCAACAGCCAATTTAGAATAAATAGGCGAAGGTTCTGCATTAATATATTTATTAAAAAAAATTTTAAATGATTTTTGCGAATTTGAAAAAATAAGAGCCAGGCCCTCTTTGTCATATTTTGGCCTTCCTGCTCTTCCAAACAGTTGCAAAACCTCATTTGTAGGTATAAGTTCTGATGAATAATTATTAAATCTATAAATATTTTTTATTAAAACAGTATGTGCAGGAAGATTTATGCCAAGGCCTAATGTTGTCGTGGAGCAAATAATTTTAATCAAATTGTTTTTAAATGCCTCTTCAATATAAGCTCTCTGGTGATTTAATAATCCGCTGTGGTGAAACGCAATTCCATTTTTGACTAAATTTGATAGCCTGATACATTGCTGCGTTGGAGTTTCAAGCACATTTAATACTTTATCACTTACTTCACTAAGTTTTTGTTTCTCATTATTGTTTAATTTTTGAAAAACAAATGAAGCCAATTTAATTGCTTCATTTTCTGCATTTCTTTTGCTTGAATAAAAAATTAATATCTGCTGGTTTTTTGGGAAATGATCATCAATAAGACTTAATAATGTATCTGAATTTTTAGATTTTAATTTTTTACTGGAATTGGGCTTATAATATATTTTTGAATCTGATAAAATGCCTTTTTTTAATTTTGTTGGCCTATAATTACTCTCAAAAATTTGTGCACTAATCCATTCGCTTAATTCTTTGTCATTTCCTATTGTTGCGCTTAATCCTATTATCTGCAAATTTTGTTGTTTTAATTTAGTTATTAATATTTCTAAAGTAGGCCCTCTTGTTAAATCATCAATCAAATGAATTTCATCAAATACAATGCAGCCTATCTGATCTGTCCAATTAATATTATGCCTAATAAGACTATCAAATTTTTCAGTAGAAACAAATATTATATCAAAGCTGGAAAGCCATGCATCATTAGTGTCTAAATCACCAATTGATACTGCTGATTTTATGTAAGGATAATTTTTTTTGAAATCATTATATTTCTCCATTACCAGTGCTCTCATTGGAGCTATATAAACTGCTTTTTTTTGATTTTTTATTATATTATTCAGGCATATTATTTCAGCAATCAATGTTTTCCCGCTTGCTGTTGGAGCTGAAACTAAAATATTATTAGATGGAATCCCATTTGTGAATACCATTTCCTGCAAGGGATTTAATTTGCTGATTCCTTGATTCAGCAATGAACTGATTATTTGTTCTGGAAAATATTTTTTTAATTCTGAAATATTCATTTTCTTTCACTATTGTTGTTTGATGATTTTTAAATCAGCTGATTAGTTATTTTCTAATATTTTGGTTTTTTCAATTATAAAATCATTATTCTGGGCTTCACTTTGAAAAAAATGTTTTATTTTATTTTTATTACTGAATTTTTCAATATTAAAAACAGACATATTATTTGTTGAAATATTTATGTTTTTTATAAATTGTTTCAAATCCTTTTCATTTCCAATTGCTAGAATTTCAACGCTTCCATCTGAAACATTCCTTACCATCCCATTAATATTATATTTTTTCGCAATTTCATAAACAAATACCCTATAACCAACGCCCTGTATATTGCCGTGTACTGCTAAAAATATTGTCTTTTCTGGATTTTTATTTACGCCCATATCAAATCAATGCCTGGCTTGTTAATAAATGATCTGAATGCTCTTTGTGAAGTTGAATCCTTTTCATACTCTATTAAAACACTTGTATTGAATCTAGATGCCAGAAAACCCTTTGCGTCTTCAAATACTTCAAATACCTGCTTTGAATTTATATCTGGCACAGGCCTTAATGCATTCAGCTTGTTTGCAAATTGGGATAAAAATTTACCAAGTTTATCTTTTTGCATATCTTTTGCATCTGAAAGTACATTTGATAAGGATTTTGATTCTGCAAGTTTATTAAAGTATTTAGTTTTCCAGTCGTTAGATATTATAATTTTGATTTGCTTGAGTTTTTTATCGGAATTGCTGGATATTTTTGAAGATAATTCAATAGCCTTGTTAATATCAGGTAATGAATTAATGAATATGTTTTCAATATATTCAATATCTGAATTAATCATTGATTCATTTGCAGCAGGCCATTTTTGCCTTACAATAAAATTATTTTTTCCAAGCATTCTCCAAAATTCTTCACTTATGTGTGGCATAACAGGAGAAAGCATTATTATTGCATTTTCTAGCACATCTCTGACAACAATCTGATTTGATCCGCCTCTTTCAAAATACCATTTTAATTCAGAGATAGTATTATAAAATATTTCATTATATGCATCTCTAAAAAGCATTGAATCAAATAATTCTGTTGAAACCTTGATTTTGGAATTTAATTTTGAATAAAGCCAGAAATCAATATGCTTTAATTGATCTGCATTTAATGATTCAAGCTTTTGTATTGTATCACTGAAAAATTCTATTTTGGATTTAATTCCGTCTATTGCTTTTGATGAAAAATCATTGTCAGAATCAAGATTTGCTGTTGCAATTTCCAAAAATCTTATTGGATCTGCGCCGAACATGTCAATACCTTTAATTAGAGGTATTATATTCCCAAGGCTTTTGCTCATTTTCTGGCCTTCATAAAATACAAGTCCATTTATAATAATCTGCTTTACCCAGTATTGTTTTTCAAAGAGCGCAATGTGATTAAAAATATACATTGTAAGATGGCTTGGAACTAGATCTCCTCCAGAATGCCTTGAAGTTAATCCACTATACCAATAGTTAAAAGATTCCCTGCATTTTTTTATTACCTCGATATCAATTCCTGTTTTACTTGAGATATCTTTAATTTCTCCACTATTATGAAACACAAAATCGAAAAACTCTGGCTTTAATTGTTCTGCCTGTATTTTATTTTGTCTTAATAAATGCAAAAAAGTATAAAACACCATATAGATTGTTGAATCAGATAAGGATTCTATTATATGGTCTTTATTGAATGGAAATGGTGTCCCCAGTCCCTGCGCTCTTTCTGTTGCTCTCAGATTTATCCAGTCAATTGCTGCTTCAAAAGAACTTTTTAGAATAGGTGGAAATATCTTTATATTCTTAAAATCCTGCTTTACTTTGCTCTTCCATTCCTCATTTCCATAATTAATAAACCATTGGTTCTGAATCATTTTAATAATTATTTTTGAGCCGCATCTGCAGACAACATTATCATTATTTGCAATTATGTATATTTCAAATGCATTGTTTTCATTAATTAAATCCTGCTTTATTGCATCTCTTGCATATGCTTCTTTCTGGCCCTTATATTTTCCAACAAGCATTATTCCAAAATGGGATTCTTCTTTATATGCTAGTTTTGTTGCTTCTTCTATTATTTCATCAGTAAAATCCACTGTGCTTTTTTCGGACATAACAATATTTAAATAATTCAATGCAGGAATTGAATTATTTATTTCTGCTTCATGTTTTTTATCAAGAAGTTTGTTTAAATTTGCTTGTTGATGCGGCTCTATACCAATGAGCTTTTCATATTTGATCTCTTTATTTACAACTCCTTTCTTTTTAAGATCTTCAAGTGCAACATAGTCAAAAGGCGCGTGAGAAGGTACTGACATTACAATGCCTGTTCCGACATTTGGCTTTACAAAAAATCCATTAAATATTGGAACTTCTTTACTGTTTATGGGATTTACTGCATGTTTATTTATTAATTCATCTACAGAAATCTCCATTTCAATTGACAACTTAATTTGATTAGAAAGATTTTCAGCGCTTTGCCTTGCCAGATAATATTTTTCATTATTTATTTTTGCTATTACATATTTTTCATTTTTGTTTATGAATAAATTAGTAACGCCATAAAGCGTTTCAGGCCTATATGTTGCGCATATAAAATAAATATCCTCATTGCTGCTTTTGAATTTTATTGCTGTTATTTTTTCTATTTCTGGCTGGATATCATGCATTGTGTCATGTTGTCCAACTGCATTGTTTTCATTTGGACACCATCCAAGAGGATGGGATCCTTGTATTAATAAATCTTTTTCTTTAAGTTTTAAAAATTGCCATTCAATCATTTTACTAAATAAAGGATCAATGGAATTGAATTTTCTGCGCCAATCAATAGAATAACCTGCTCTCTTCATGCCTTTCTCAGTAATTTTGATAAAGTATTCTGCTATATAATATGGATCTTGCATTTTCTTAATTTCAGCATCAGGTATATCAAACATTTTTAAAGTCTCAATTAATTCTTTGTCATTGTTCTGCAGTCTTTTTGCAATTGCAATTATTGGAGTACCAGTAACATGAAAACCCATTGGAAACAGTACATTGAAGCCTCTTAAACGCATATATCTTGCATATACATCTGTTGTACCATATGTTCTAAGATGGCCTATTGTCTGCGGCATGTTTACATAAGGAAATGCTGCTGTAACCAGTAAACTTTTGTTTTCACTCACTTCTGGCTCAAAAAGTTTATTTTCTGCCCATTGGTTTTGCCATTTTTCCTCAATTTCCTTATAATCAATCATTTTATCATTTTAAACAAAAGCAAACTTAATATTAATACTCATATATTAATTTAAAAATATTATTTAAATATCTAAAATTCTAAATTAAATTATTTAATGTTTTTTATTAAATTAATAAATGTGATCTTATGAAATTTGAAATAAAAGAAATGAAAATAGTTTTTGAAAAATTAGAAAACTTAATGGATAATGAAACATATAAATGGCATCATGATATACATTATGCAGGCTATGTAAATAAAAGAAATGAAATTGAAAAAGAATTGGAAAATGCTGACAAGTCAAAAGCAAATGCAAACTATTCTTTATTTAGGGAATTAAAATTAGAGGAAACATGGAATGGCAATGGCGCATTATTGCATGAACTTTATTGGAATTCATTGGGAGGCAATGGCGCATTTGATGAAAATTTAGAAATAATAAAAAAGATTAATGACGATTTTGGATCTATGGAAAATTGGAAACAAGATTTTATTGCTTGTGGAAAATCAGCAAGAGGCTGGGCAGTGCTGTCTCTTGATCTATTCAGTGATAAAAATTTGAGGAATTTTTTGTATGACGTTCATAATCAGGGTGGAGTAGTTGGCTCAATTCCATTGATTGCATTGGATGTTTTTGAGCATGCTTATTATCATAAATTTGGCCCTGACCGAGCAGCATATATTGCAGAATTTATTAATAACATTGATTGGAAAAAAGTAAATGAAACATTTGTCAGATATTCTAAACATTAGAAATTATTTATTTATCTTATTTTCTAATCATTTGATCTAACTCTTTTGTATTAATATCTATCAAGTTCTGTAATGAATTAGGTAGACTGTAGTTTGCAATCAAAGAATTTATTTTAACTATATAAAATGCTAACGAATTATCATTCTTTTTATTTCCAAAAAATGCAGATCTTTTAAAATTATAATACCCAATATAGAACTTTGTTGCCCTTTCAGCATATTTCTTCATTTCTCTATCCTCATTTTGAGAATTTAAATCCAATTTATTTAATATTTTTTTTGTTTCAGAATATGCTTCTGCAATACTTTCGCTTTTTTGTCCAAGTTCTTCATATATTGAAAAATTATTTGGATTGAAAGCTCTTGAAACTGAATTCATACTTGAAAAAACAGATTCTCTTGGATCTGTGTTAATACTAAATATATCTGTGCTATTTTTTAATTTTTTTAAATTCTTTAAATTTGCTTTCGAATAAAAAGATTTTAATTCAGACAATAGTTTTAAATCAGATTTTAAATTTTCTTTTTCTACATTATAACTTTCTGCATGAACATATATTGGTGAATTCAAAAATTGAATAGAGCTTAAATACTTATTAATAAAATTTAATTGACTGTTTTTTAATAAAACTAATGAGTCAATAAGCTTAGAATCAATTGCCTCGTTTTTATTAATTTCTTTTAATTCTTTTACACCATTCTCATAAATTTTTGAAATATCATAAAAATTCATTGAAGATATATTTAATTCTGTTTTTACTTTATTAATTGTTTTATCAAAAATTTGTTCATTTTTTGATTTATTTTTCATAAAAAACATTTAATCACCTTTTTTATTTGTATACTATAATAATTATGTATTTTTATCTAAGAGGAATCCCGTTTGAATTGCTTTAATTCATTTTCCAATTCCTCTTTCTGCTTAATTAATTTAATTTCATCAAAATCTTTAGACTTGGAAAAATTACTTAAACAGATCTTAATAAAATTTAACTGGTATGTCTCCAATTTAATTAGCAATTCAGTAAAGCCAGAATCAATTGCCTCGTTTTTATTAATTTCTTTTAATTCTTTTATCCCTTTTTCATATATGCTAACAATATCATAAAAATTTAAATTAGGGTTTTGAAATTCTTCTGATGCCTGCTTAATTGTTTTATCAAAAGTTTGCTGAATTCTGCTTCCACTTGTTTTTTCATTACTGTTTTTAAGTTTCATAAAAAACATTTCACCACCAAATTGCTATTTAAAGTGAATTTCATTAATAATTCTGATTTTATTTTTATTTTAAATTTTAATTTAATAAGATTATTGAGATATATATATGTTTCGTTGATTTTTTAATAAAATTTGAAAAAAATAGGAATTTTTTTAAATAATAATTAGAAAAACAGAATTATGTTGATGAATTAAGATAATTTATCTTATAAATTCTTGTATCATTATTTGCATAAACTAGATTTAAAGTGACATTATTGCCATTATATGGACATTCAACATAATTGCATAAAATCAGAAACTTGAACATATTTGATTTTAAAAGCTTTGGGCCTACAATTGCACCGCCATAAATATTATGCCCTGAATAATAAATCAGGAGACTGAAATTTAAAGAAGGAACTGATGAATTTACAATTGAATAATTTTTATTTGTTTCATTGTAAAAAATAATTGTTTTAATTGGCTGCGGAGCTATCCTTGGCTGCAAAAGATAGGCTGCAAACTTTGTTCCGTTTGCAGTCGGTTCTGTAATAAATTTTACATCAAAGTTATTAGAGCTGAATAAATAATTTATTGATGTGCTGTTTTTAGTTATATTAAGAGAATTCATCATTACATAGCTGTAGTTGGAGGAAACAGCCGGATTGCTTATATTTAATTTTGCCTCTTGCGCAATGCCTCCAAGTTCATAAAACCAGAAATATCTCACAACTAAATAATTTGGTCTGTGAATTGAAAAAAGATATGTTTGGTTATTGGTTTGATTAAATACAAATTTGGCAAATGGATATATATTTGATGCTATTTGCCCGCTGACGCTGTCCATTAAGCTTCTTCTATGGCCCCATCCTTCAACAACAGAGCCGTCAGGCCATAAAGCCAATACAGTTGAATTTTGTGGTGTATTAGCCCTCAGCCATGTCATTGCATTTAAAAATAATGGATTTATGTCATCTGCCTGCGTTGATGAATATGCCTGTGCATGCGAGAAATTAAAAGAATTATAAAAGAAAATAAACAAGATAAAAACATAAACAATAAATGCATAATATTTCAAGTTCACATTTGATGTCAATATCTTCTTAAATAATTTATAGACAAGTGCGCTTATTAAGTAAATTGCATATGCTGAAAATAATGCAATTGGAATTGAAACCAATGAATTATATCTTATTGCTGTTGACTGCAAATAAGAAGTCAATAAGAAATAGGATAAAATTATAAGAAATGCAGATACAGATAAATCACCTAAATAATTTTTGTCAATGCTTTTGAAACTTAATTTTGGAGATGTAGAATAATATTTATTATATATTTTAATAAAAATAAAAATTCCTAAAAATAATATAATTGCAAACGGCGCAAGATAAAGCTGGTAATAAAAGCTTGCAAATATAAATGCATATGTTGGTGGCAGCAACTCTTCAATAGTTACACCAAGTGCGCTGTTCCTGCTTAGCATTCCATAGCCAGTTGAAGCAAATGCAAGATAATTATAAAATATTGATATAATAACCAATGATGCAACTAGGATTATAATAACAGTAAACAAAAGTCTGTTTTTGAAATTATGCGTGATTAATTTCAGTTTGCTGCTCTTTATTAAATAATATGCAAGAATTGAGAAAATCAACAATGGCATGAAAAATATATAAAAATGCCAGTCAGTGAATGGCAGTGTTACACGAATTATTGTTAATCTGTAAAGCAGATCCTGGACAATGTGGGAAAGCAAAACAGCAAAAGTAAGCAAAATAGTATTAAATAAATAATCCTTATTAGCAATCAAAAAGGAATAAATAATGATAAATATCATGGCAAGAATAAAAACAAGGAGAGTAAAAGGGGATCCGTTCCATATTCCTATACCTATTCCAGATATAATTCCTGTGCCAATAGCATAAAAATATCTTTTTTTGTCTTTTGATTCAAGTGTTTTTAGCATTAAAATTAATGTTATTATCATAAAAATAGTTATGAATCCATCCCCTCTGTATACTAATGCTGCGGTTCTTGCAATATCGCCATTTGAAACAGCAACAAAAAACATACCTAATAAAGACAAATAATTATTTTTTGAAAAAAATCTTATTAGGAAAAAACTGCCTATTATATCGCTGATTCCAAACAAAACAGGAATAATCCTCATTAGGCTGTATAAGCTTATTCCAAAAAATCTAAGGAAAAAATACAGGATAATAGTGACATAGTAAAGCCCATCAGGCTCTTCAATATAATGAGGAGCTGGAAAACCTGACAAACTTGTATTTATTGGTTCAATAAAATGATTTGAAACAATCTGCTGCAGCACAGAATAGTGGAAAAATCCATCGGGTTCAAAAAGGCCCTGATATTTTAGCATTCCAACTCTCAGATAAATGCCAATTAAAACAATTATTATTGCGATTGACAAAATAAAATATTTATTCTTTTCAAGAGATGTAATAAATTTAACAAATTGGTTTTTTTCATCTTCTTTGTCCTGCGTTTCAATTTCCTGCTCTAATTTTCTTTCATCTGATTTTAATTTGCTTGTTTCTTTTGATATTTTTGAATATTCCTGCTCTAATCTCTGCTTCTGCTTTTCAATTTCTTCTTCCAATTTTTTTGTCTCTGATTCAATATTTTTAATTTCATTGTTTTTATTAGTATTTTTTTGATCCATTAGATTTCACATATTTGTTTTTAATTTATTTTTTAATGAACTTCAGCAGCAAAGCTGCTGGATTCTGCAAACTTTTCATTTTGCAAAAGCTTTTTCTAAAAGCTTTATTTCTGCAAAAGCTCTTTTCTAAAGAGCTTTATTTTGCAATCTTTTCCAGTATTGGATAGGCTTCATAAAGATGCTCTTGTTCTAATTGCTGGTACAGCATGTAAATAATTCCAACTGTCAATAAAATCCCCATGCCAGTTCCCAGGGCTCCGGTCAATGTTGCAAATGCTGCCAGGAGGCCGACAAAAATGCTTCCGAGCACAGTGACTGTTGGTATGTATTTGTTGAGCACGTTTTCAATAATTCTAGGGTCCCTCCTGAATCCTGGTATCTGCCAGCCCACTGACTGCAATTGATCTGCAACGCTTTTTGGATTCTGGCCAGTCATTTCAATCCAGAACTTACCGAATACAATACAAAGCACTACTAGAACCAGAGTATAAACAATGATATGAATCCACTCGGGAACATTGACAAATCCACCGAACGGCAGAAACAATTGCGTTGTATGCGTTGCCAGGTATGTGAAATACTGCCTATAGCCGCCGATGCCGGCTGGCGCTGGATAAGGCAATGGAAATGAGGGTGAAATTAAATAAACAAGTCCGCCATTCAGCTGCAGTTGGCCATTCACTGGCTGATAAAATGCAATAAATTTGGCAAAATTAGCAAAAGCTCCTTTTATATTTGCCAGCATTCTAAACCATACTGTCAGACTCATTTCCAGGGAAGTTGCCAGGATTACAGGCAAAACGCTCACATATAAGAAAGGTATTGGCAGTCTGCCGCCGATGCCTCTCAACTGCTCAAAAACTAGGGGCAGCTCAACTTTTATTTCATATGCATAAATACTTATTAAAAAAACAATGACTGAAAAGAACAAAGGGGCAAATGCCAGGACAGCTCCAGAAATTGCTGTTGCACCTCCTGTTTCTATTGCAGTTATTGCGCCTGGCAATAAAATTCCAAAAGTTCCTGCAATAATATCATATGAAACCCCAGACGCAATAAACATATTTATTCCAGATGTTATCCCCCATTTTGTCATTATTTCATCCAAAAAAATAATTGTTATTGCGCCGATTATTAATTGAATGATGACAAAGCCGGCAGCTGATGGGCTGGAAATTGGAATATAACCTGTAAATACAAATATAAAACTTTCAATAACCCCTAAAACAATTGCTGATAATTTCTGAAGGCTCTGAAACCTTGATTTTTCCTCAAGATTACTTGAATCAAATTTTATCAGCCCAGCTCCATTAAACAATTGAAGCAGAATGCTTGCCAATACAATGGGGCCGATTCCAATTGTTATCAGGCTGCCTATTTTTGCAGCAAATATAATGCTTATTAATTCAAATAAAGGATTTGTTACTTCTGCCTGGTTAACGCCTATTGCATATGTATTATAAAGAAGAAAATAAACAACAAGCACAATGCCTGTCCAATATAATTTTTCCTTTAAAGACAATGGCGTCTTTGGGGATTTTATTGACGGAATAAATTTAGAAACTTTATCCATAAATTCTAATGCCATAATTTTCACACGAAGTATGTAATTTATTTACAATTTTAGATTTTTAAGGTAATACTTTTAATGCGTATTTTGCATTTTTTTATTATTCTGTTTTATTCTATTTTTTATTTTTAATAATAAAGTATTTATTATTTAGTGAGATTTTTTATTAGTATGTTTTTTACATTTGTTATTGCTTAGCTAATGATATTTATTAATATGATTTTTACATAAACATTCATATTAACAAATAATTATGAGATAGTTAAAATATATTTTCCATTAATGTTTTTTAATTGTGTTGCTGTATTTTTAGTATTTATATATCCATTTGCCAGATTATTAAAAAATATTATGGATAAGTCAATGAATTCTTTTTTTGAATTTAAATAATTGAACATTAAAGAAATATTTAGTGGCTTTAAGCTGTTAATTGTTACTGTTATGTCTAATAAACCTAATATTTGCTGAATTTGTTCAAACAGATTTTTCTGATTTTTTTTAGTTATGGTTTTAAATTCCTTTAATAAGTTTTGATTGAACTTGATTGCAATATGAGTAAATATTAATTTCATATAATTATTTAGTTTATTATTAAAAATTATTGGAAATGATGATAAATAATAATATGATTCAGGATAGATATTGGCAGAATAATTTATCTTGGTTTTTGCATCTCTTTTATTTCTGTTTAGGTCCCTTAAATAAGATTCTATGAATTTTTCAATGGATTTGTCAATATTTTGGCTATTTGTCCTAAAATCATTATAATTATTATATTCATCGCAAATAAATTCGCAAAAATCAGAATTATTATTTGAGCATTTTGCCTCTTTAGCAAATAATAATTTATTTTTTGATGCAGTTATGAATCCAGAGATCAGCCCTGCTTCAAATACATGGGTATTTAGATTTAAATCCTGTTTAATATTTGGTATTTTTATTGTTATCTTGTCTGGAAAGGACGTGAAGACAATATTTTTATACCCACATGATTCTAAAAATTCAATTAAATGCCATAGGGCATCATTATATGAAGCATAATTGTATATTTTATTATATGCGTGGTATAATAGTTTACCTGCAAATAATCCATTTTTATAATTTAATTTTGATAGCGTGCCTGTAAAATTTATTATTAAATTTTTTAACAGCATTGAATTTTCAGAAAAATATTCATTGACTTTATTTTTGTAGCTCTTATTTTGCTTGCTGATTATCAATTTATTTATTAAAATTTCTTCAATTAAAATATTTGAGCCAATATTGTTTATAGTGACATCCTTTAAATTTATAATGTTGTTTTGCTTAGTTTTTCTTGTTTCTTTTTGGTGCTTTAGTATATTTTCTAGTTTATGTTTTTGTAGTTTTGAATAAGATTTTCTTATTTGTTTATTGCTGATTTTGTTTATTTTTTTAGTTTTGTTATAATTTTTAATAATTCCTTTTTTTTGCTTTTTCATAATAATATCATATCTTTTAATTTATTTTATATTTTATTTAAACTTTTTTATTTAAAGATTTGCTGCTTTTGATTTTGCAATTAATCTTATTATTAAATTGGCCAATCAGATAAACAATTGTTAGTATATTAATAATGCTAATTGCAAATAATATAAAAAACGCATTATTTACAAAAAAAGTATTAAAAAATAATGCATATGTTGAATTTAGCCCAAATAGGCTAAAAATACTAATCAATAATGGAAAAGAACATCCGCATCCAGTGATTATTCCGCTTAAAACGCTTGTAAATGTCCCGAATCCTACGCCGGCAATTGCTGATTTTGTTCTAATTGTTTTTAATACTGTTGCAATGCTAATTGAAGTTAATATTGAGGAAGTTGCTATTGCAAGATATATAATATAAAGAGGAACATTAATTAAAAATACCCCTCTATTTTGGTATTTTATAAAAAAGTTGAAAATAAAGTAGAATAATACAAAAATACCAATATTCAATATAATAATTTTTAACGAATAAATTTGTTTTAAGGTTTTATAATTTAAATTTAAATTAAAATTAAATGTGCTTGTTTTTCTTTTCAGTTCCATTTTAATCAACTATTTTTTGCATTTTGCAAAAGCTTCAGCAGGTTTGCTGCTGAATTCTGCAGACTTTTCATTTTGCAAAATCTTTTTCCAAAAGCTTTATTTTTATTTGTCAATTGCTAATACTTACTTTATTTTAATTTTATTATAGGTTTTGTTTTATTGCTATATCCTGAATTAAATTTTTTATATTATCATTTTTAATATATTTTTGCAGTTGTTGTAATATATTCTTGCTTTGCTTGAACTCTTTTTTATTGAATAATACAAATGAATAATAGAACAGGGCATTTATTGAAAAATTATCATGCATCAGCAAGTTTTTTGCATTATTTGTTGCATTTTCATAATTTTTTATTGCAATATTAAAAATTAATTGGCTATATTCTAAAATAAAAATTTCATTAAAATTCTTTATTAGATTAAGTGAGCTTTGTGCTGCCTTAAAATTATTTAGTTTAATATTTGCCAAAAACATCAAATAAATTTCATTAAATGAATTAATATTGCTATTGATATTGGCATTGCATGTAGAAATTATTTTATATAAAAGAAGTTTTGAATCTGATACTAGCTTAATTGATTTTTCATTAAGTTCTGAATTTTCATCCATAAAACCCTGTTTATTATAATTAATCTGGTTTATCAGATAATTTGAATATTTGATTAGCAGCAATGCCTTTGCATATAAATAACCAAGATTGTTTTTCTTTGCAATTAATTCATCATATATTTTTATTGCTTCTTCAAAGTCAGTTTCAGTTATGTTTTGATTGGATAATTTTTCATTAATTGCAGATATTTTCGAAACTGCTTCAGGATCCTGTTTTATCAATACACTGCTAGGCAAACTGATTATATTTTCGCAATTTGAACAAATTCCAATATTATTAAGCACATAAGTTTCTGTCCCGCAATAAATGCAGAATAATTTTTTATTATTAGATTCAACAAATCTTAATAAATCCAAATACATCTTCATTTTTATCATTATTTTTTTAATTTATTTCTAATTTTTATTTTTTTTATTTATTTTATTTTTTTCTGATAAAACTCTTTTTTAAAGAGTTTTATTTTTTAATAAAAAAATGCACTGGCCTTCCAAGCCCTATTTCTGCTGCTTCCTGGATTGACTCTGCAAATGTTGGATGAGGATGTATTGTATCTGCAATATCTTCTAGGGTAGCACCCATCTCAATTGCTAATGCTGCCTCGCTAATTAATGCATTTGCATCTTCTGATACAATCTCAATTCCTTTTACTATATTATCTTCATTATAAGCAATTTTTACAAATCCATCTGTTCTATTAAATGCAATTGCTCTCCCCAATGCAGTTAAAGGAAATTTAGCAATTTTCAATGAACTTGTCTTAATATCGCCTGCAACTGCAATTTCCGGATCTGAAAATACTACATATGGAATAACAATATTGTCAAAAAATGCAGGAGATTTTACTGATTCTCCTGCTACAATACCCTGCCTTATTGCTTTATGCGCAAGCATCGGCTGCCCAATCACATCGCCAACAGCTAAAATATTCTCATCAGTTGTATAAAGTTTATTATCAGTTATAACAAAGCCTTTTTTATCAGTCTGGACTTTTGTATTTTCAAGGCCCAGATTTTGCGTATATGGATACATTCCAATCGAAACAACTATTAATTCAGCAATAATTTTTGATCCATTATTCAGCTCCAGGACATTATCTTTATAAGAAACTGGAGTAGAATTTGTATAAATATTTATATTAAGAATCTGCATTCTTTTTTTAATAATAGCAACAGCATCAGGATCAAAATTTGACAGTATATCGCTTCGTGAGATTATTGAAACTTTTGAACCTAATTTTGCATATAATGTACCTATTTCAATACTAACAAATCCAGCGCCTATTATTGCAATTGATTCTGGAATCTTATCCAATGATAATGCTTTTTTATAATCCAATATATTAATATTATTGAATTCAAAACCCTTAAGCTCAACTGGCTCAGAGCCAGTTGCAATAATTGCTTTTTTGAAATTAATCTTTATTCCATCTGATACTTGTAAGCTATTAGAGGATAAAAATGTTGCCTCGCTTTTAATTACTTCAATATCATTAGATTTGCATAAAAATTCCACGCCCTGCTCTAATTTCTTTGATACATTAATTCTATATTCATACATTTTTTTTGCATCTATTGAAATATCCGATGCATTAATGCCAAAATTTTGAGAATTTTTTGCATTGTATAAAATATCAGAAATATGTATTAATGTTTTTGAAGGAATGCAGGCATAATTCAAGCAGTGTCCTCCAAGCTTATGCTTTTCAACAAGCACAACATTTAAACCTAATTGTGAGGCGCGTATTGCAGATATATATCCCCCAAGTCCACCCCCAACAACAGCAACATCAACATTTTCCGGAATTGATCCCATAACCATTTTAACATCTATTTTAATAAATTTATAAAAAATTATATTATTCTATAATTTTAATTTAATTATAAATATATTAAATAATAATTCTTAATAATTTTGATAAAATGCCAGCAGGATTAGGGAAAAATTCAAAAAAAGTTTATTCAGCATATCATAGAATAATTAAAAGTTATGAAAAAACAAACATGCTAATAACTTTTTTCCAGGTTAATAGGTGGAGAAAATTTATAATAAATAGTATTGCTGAAGAAATAAGAAAGTTGCACATAAAGAGGCCTCTGGTTTTAGATGCAGGAGCAGGACCTGGATTTATGGGGGATTTGTTTAACAGACAGATTAAAAGCAATATTATTCTACTGGATTATTCAATAGAAATGCTTGAAAATTCAATTATTGACTGCAATAAAGTTCAGGGATTATTTGAAGCACTGCCATTTAGAGACAAATGCTTTGATGTTGTATTGAGCGGATTTGCATTTCATGCATCAATTGATATGAATAAATCTGCATCTGAATTTGCAAGAGTGAATAAATATTATACGGGTTTAGTGAGCATTGGGAAATCTAGAAATAAAATAAAACAAAAATTAGGCGCTTTTTATATTTATAATTTGATCCCAATAATTGCCAGATTATCAGCTGGAAGCAATTATAAAGAATTTAAGAAAATATCTGAAATTTATAAAAATATCCCTAATAATAATGAACTTCTTACTATTCTTAAAAAATACTATAATATTGAAATTTTTAAGCAAAAGGCATTTGATACTATTTATCAGATTATAGCAAAATCAAAAAATAATAAAAAATAATAAGAGATAAAAATGCAATACAAGTTAATTGATATTTTGATTTGCCCTGAATGCAAAAATTTTCCATTGCAATTATCTGTAAATTCAAAATCAGGGCAAATAGACAATGAATTAGATGGAAAAGCCAGGGCACATTTTTTCAAAAGATTTGAATGTGAAATATTTTGCGCATTTAGAAATAAATCAATTAAAGATTTGATGCAAAATAAATCGAAAAAATTAAGTTGTAATGGATGCTTAAAGATAAATATTATTTCAGGACATTTATTTTGCAGCAAATGCAGGACAAAATATCTTATTATAAATGGAATCCCAAGAATGATTCCAAAAAAATTTGCAGATTTATAAAAAATGCATGAATTTTAAAAAATTATAAAAATGACAAACTTAAAAATATTGCAAATTAATAGATAAAAATAAAAATATAGGGCAATAAAATTAATAATATAAATATAATAAAACAGCAATAAAATTAGAAGTGTTATATATGAATAATAAACTTATTGAAACAGGAATTGAAGGCCTTGATAAAATGCTGAAAGGTGGAATACCTGAAAAAAACCAAATATTAATCGCAGGAGGGCCTGGTGCTGGCAAAACATTGCTTTGCTTTGAAATAGTATACCGCAATGCAAAAAAAGGAATTCCATGCGTATTTATATCAATGGAAGAACAGCCAGAAAATATTATAAGAAATGCAAAGGAGACATTTTCAAGCTTTGAAGATATTGATGAATTGATTGCAAATAAATTGATAATAATTGACGGGCAGGATCCAACATCAAAATTAATGGATTCTCCAGATGCAGAAGGATATAGCTTTGGATCTATTGTAAGTGATATTGAAGAAGAAATAAGTAAAAATAAGGCAAAAATAATTGTTATTGATTCTTTATCAATGCTTTCTTTAATTTTAACTGATAAAATAAAATACAGGCAAAGTTTGTTGTCATTAATTTCAAACTTCAATAGGCTTGGCGTAACATCTTTTATAACTTATGAACTTAGCTCTGGTGAAAGAAATAATTTAAAATTCAGCAAGGATTTCTTTTTATTTGACGGCGTAATAACTCTATATCAGTCAGGCCAGGAAGACAGAAGAATGCTGCTGACAGAAATTGTAAAGATGAGAGGAGTAAACCACAGTTATGCTTTAGTGCCATATGAAATAACTAGCGACGGTTTTAAAATATACTCCATTGATTAATATATATTCAATATAATTAAAGCCATGACGTTCAGTATTTGATTTTAGTTGTTAGTTGGGATTCTTGAAGATATATATGGACAACAAAAAAATTAATAAAAATTCAAGTACGAAAAATAAAAATAATAGCATTAATAAAAAAACAATAAATTTAAAGGAAGAAATTAAAGAAAAATTTGGATTGGTTATTTTAATTACATTATTTTTGCTTATTGCTGCTTTAATAATAATTTTGTTTAATTTTTCAAAATCAAATGCAACTCAATTCAACAATTGCAAAAATATTATCTTAGCTAATTTTAGAAATAATTGTTTGATGAGCCTGGCTAATGCAACAAAAAACAGCTCTATCTGCAATTATGTAAATTCTGGGGATAAAAATGAATGTTTTTTTAATGTTGCAATTTCAAAAAACAGCACAGAAACATGTAAATCAATAAATAACTCAGTAATGTATTCTAATTGCATCTTAAATATCAGCATAATAACACAAAATGAGACAATATGCAATGATTTGAACAATTCATATAAATATTCTTGCCAGTATTATTTTTCGAAATTAAATAATTTTAATAATTTAAATCAATGCAGATCAATTGCAAATACTTCTGATAGAAACATTTGCAGCAATATGTTTTATTATAACCAGATGCTTAAAACTAAAAACCAAAATTACTGCTCAAATATAACAAACACTGCAAATTTAAGTATTTTGAATTTAATGATAAATAACAATATTGCAAACAATACAAAATACAAGTTATTTAATATAAGCAATTCAAGTAGCTCAGCAATTAATTTAAGCAATATTAATAAAACTATTTTAAACACAAATAATCTAAATCTTGAATTGAATAATAGCGAGATTATTTTTGGACTGGTTTCTAATAATGTAACTCCTCAAAATTACTGTTATTTTGATTCTGCGATAATTTCTAAAAACTTGAGCACTTGTAATTTGGCAGGCAATTTAGGATTTATATGCAGAACTGAATTAAACCCGCAAAACAGTGTTAATAAAACATTTAATCTTACAGCTGAGGTAAATAATTGCAATAAATTATCCTCTTACAATTTGACATCTATTTGCCAGATAGGAATCTATACATCATATGCGCTGAAAACTAAAAATATCTCAATTTGTTTAAAAATAAATAATATTAGTGAAAGGAATATTTGCATAATAAATATGGCTCAGCAACTGAATAATTCAGTTTATTGCAATTATATTAACAACACAACAATAAAATCTTCTTGCAGCCAGAGTTTTTCGTTATCTGATTTATCCAATGCAACATAATTTTTTGCAACAGTCTTATACTTTCGGGCTTCTTGATTTTTATCCTGTTTTATAAATTTATTTTTGTTGCCTGGAATAATTTACTGCATTTATCAGTGTTTGGGGCAATGAAGTATATTCGCAATTAATAATAAATTGTGGCACTGAAACAACATTGTAGAATTTGGCCAGGTCTGATTCTTTTGTTAATAAAGTTGTTGAATTGCTTAAGCATGCATTTAATTGAGTTATGTTTAATCCAGATCCGTATGCTGTCTGGTATAATGTATAATTGCTCATTGGCGTGCCTGAAAATATTTTGCTTAAATTATATAAGAATCCATAAAACTTTGGCTGCTGAGAAGTACATGCTAAATATTGACCTAATAATTGCGTTCTGTGCACACCATAAGAATTATAAAAATTTATTGAACTTGAACCGAAAATAAAATAATACGACATATTTATTCCTGAGTTGTTTTTGCTTATGTTTACTGATCTGAAGAGTGATTCAAAAGCTCCTGGTGAATAAGGGTCATTAAAAATATAAACAGGTATTGTATTTGAAGAAGCACATGAAACTTTTCCGGCTAGTTTTACAACCCCGAAACTAACAACTTTGTTTGTTGTATTTTGAGGTTTTATCAAAGACTGGGTAAATGCATTTATTAATGTCAGGTTAGAGCCATTTAGCAGTAATGAAAAGTTTAGAATTTGATTTGAAACAAAAGGATCTTTAAAAGGAACTTCTACAAAATATGCATCCTGATTTTCCAAATAATAAATTTTTGTTTTATTAATATAGGAATAATAAGGCAGCAAAGAAAATGTACTATTGACTTTTGCATAGCCTGCTAGTATTTTTTCAACTGCATTTAATACCTGGGTATTGTTATTCTCTAACTTTACGCAGGTGTTATTAAGAATTCCGTAACTTGATGTACTATTTAAGCTATAGCAGGTATTTACTGGCTTTAATTTTGCAAAAGCAAATACAAGAGCTATTAAAATTATTACAAGAGCAATCAATGAAATATGCAAATAATCAAATCCACCATGTTTTGTTGCTTTTACTAGAAATACTGCATTTTTATTATTTTTGACTGCATTATCTTTATTCTTTGTTTTAGCCATATATTTTCACTTTTAATTTTTATTATTTTTTATTTGATTAAATAAAAATATAAATATTTTCAAAAAAAACGGGCTCGGCGGGATTTTCATAACTTCTTGATTAAACTTCTTAAAAAGAAGTTTATTTTGAACCCGCGACCTTTAGCTTAGGACGCTATTGCTCTATCCAAGCTGAGCTACGAGCCCGATATTATCTGCTTTAAATTTTTTACAATTGATTCAACATGATTTTTATCTTTTGCTTCTGCCATTATTCTGATTATTGATTCTGTACCGCTTTTCCTGATTAAAAACCAAAAATCATCTCCTATTATTTTTAGCCCATCAATTTTTATTACTTTTTTTATTTTTGATTTAAAATCTTTTTTAATTTTTGCTTCAATAAGGTTTAAATCAAAATTATTTGTTATTGGTATTTTTGTTTTTATCGGGTAATATTTTGGAAGAGTATCAAATAATTGTGATGATGTTGAATTTGAATCAGATAATAATTCCAGCATTAATGCAAATGTCATTCCGCCATCTCTTACATATTGATGCATTGGAAATAAAAAACCGCCATTATCTTCAAATCCGCATAAACCGTTTTGTTTTAATAATGCGTGGGAAACTGTTGGCGCACCCACTTTTGTCCAAACAACATCAATGCCTAATTTATTTAAAAATTCTTCCACTAAAACTGAGCTTGAAACAGCAGTAATGACTTTTTTGCTTATTTTATTATTATTTAAATTGTTTTTTAATTTTTTGCATAAGTGTTTTGCAATTAATGTTCCGCTTCTGTCTCCGAATTGAATTCTGCCTTTGTTATCAATAAAAATAATTCTATCAGCATCGGCATCATGTGCAATTGCGAGATCAACTTTCAGCGATTTGACAATCCTGGCTGTTTTTGTCAGTGTATCTGGATTCGGCTCTGGCTGTCTTTCTGGAAATAAAGGGTTTGGCTCTTTATTAGTCCAATATATTTTGCAATTAAGCTCTCTTGCTATCAAAGAAGACGTTATTGCACCAACGCTATTAATAGGATCTATTAAGACCTTAAATCTTTTGGAACGAATTTTTTGTTTATTGATATTTGATAAAACAGCATTAACATAATTTGAAATTATATTGACTTGTTTTTTGACATTATATTTTAATTCATTAAAATTCAAGTTTGAAAAGCTTTTATTATAAAATATTTTTTCAATTTTTTCTTCTTCTTTTCTTTCTAACTCAATGCCATTCTGGCCAATAACCTTAATGCCATTAAATTGATATGGGTTATGGCTTGCAGTAATCATTATCCCTCCATCAAATTGCATTGTTTTTATACAGAATTGCAGCGCTGGTATTGGTACTGGGTCTGATTCAAAAACCTCAATCCCTGATATTAATAATCCGCTTTCAGCCATTTTCTCTAGAAATTCTCCGCCAAATCTATAATCCCTACTGATTAAAATTTTTTTATTCTTGCCAAAATATGTGCCAATAGCTCTGCTTATATCTAAAACAAAGCTAGGAGTCAGATCTTTATTCACAATGCCCCTTATTCCATTTGATCCGAATAATTTATCCATTTGTAAGTATTAGAACAAAGAAATTTATAATATTTTCTATTTTAAATTTATTTAAATTTTCCAAAATAAAAAATTAAACCATTATTAATAAAAATAAAAAAAATCAAATAAAATTATGATGATGAGTTAATAAGATTTACTCGTCTTCGCTGGAATCCGAATCATCATCTTCGTCATCAAAATCAGAATCTTCGTCGTCGGATTCTTCAGAATCTTCGTCGTCGGATTCGTCTTCTTCTGCTTTCATTTTCATTGTTTTGCAACAAAGTTCGTCTAATTTCATAAAACCACTTTTTATTTATATGCCTATATTTCATAATACAAATATATTTAAATGTTAGCAATTAATTGTTTAATTATTTAATAATTTAATTCTAATTTAATTTTTCAGAAAGCATTAATTTTTATTTTTAAAATAAACTAAATATGTATTTTTTTATAATATCTTATTAAAATAAAGAATATAATAAAATAAATTGAATAAATAAAAATATTAAAATATAATAACTGATGAAATGAGAAATTTTAAAAATACTAGAAATTTCAAGAATATTAAAGATATTAGGAAATTTGCAATTAAAAAAACAAAGGAAGCAATTAAAAGAAATTATGCAAATGAGGAATTTGTGCTTATTCAGGCAATTAATGCATATAATGAACTGTCCAAATCCTATAATTTATTTTTTGAACGAATAAATGAATGGTTTGGCCTCTATTTCCCTGAAATTAGCCTGACTTCGATAAATCAATTAAATGAATTTTTTAAAGGGTTTGAAAATAAAAATAAACTGGAAATAAATGATTTCTATAGGGTTTTTGATGACAAGTCAAAAGCAGAGGCAATATATCAGAAATATCTGAATACTAGCGGAAGAAATTTAGAGGAAAATGAAAAAAAATTAATTATAATGTTTTTAAAATATATAAAAAACACTGATGAAACATTAAAAAATTTTGAGGAATATTTAAAACAAACATCAAATAAACTAATGCCAAACACTACTTATTTGACTGATGAAAAAATAGCAGCAGAACTGTTAAATAAGGCAGGATCACTGGAAAAATTAAGCATAATGCCTTCAAGCACTATTCAATTACTCGGGGCTGAAAAAGCACTTTTTAAACATATCAAATTCGGATCAAAACCGCCAAAATATGGGGTTTTGTTTAAATTGCCAGCAATAACAAATGCAAAAAGAAATATTAGAGGAAAGATTGCAAGGCTGTATGCTGCAAAAATATCAATAGGGCTAAAAGGAGATATAATATCAAAAAGATTTATTGCAAAGGAATTAAAAGATTCAATTGACAAAACGCTTGAAAAAATAAAAAAAAATAATTAATATTTCAAATGTATTTAATCTGTTGATATTTCTTTTGCTAAACTTGGTCTTTTTTTAACTAGAATTCTGCCTCCGCAATTAACACATGTTATAAAATATGTTATATCTGTTACTTCTTTTCCACAATTTTGACATATATAAGCCATAGTATCACTTTATTTTTTGATTATTCTTAAGCCATTTTATAAAATCTAAATGCAATAATGATTGAGTTGTATCAATAACTCTTATTTTTAATGTTGTTTTAAACTGTTCATCATCTAATTCTAAAATTGGTTCATAAGTGTCTTTTTTTGTATAATGAACCTCCACCCAGTGAATTTTGCCATTCAGATAATCTTTTATTATTGACTTTGACATTGGCATTGACGAAAAACTGAAAAGAATGCCATTGCACCAGTATAATGGCATATTGCCTGCAGGTGTAACTCTTTCTCTTATTAAGTCTTCATAATCAATACTTATTATTTCATGAATAACTAATTCATTTATTGGTGAAAATGTTATTTGTACCATCTAATCTTTTCTTATCATTGATTTTAAAATTTTATTAAATTCCTTATTTGCATCTTTATACTGCGTAAATTCTTTTTCATATAATATTGTTCTTTCTGCTTCTGACATTCTTTGAAAGAATATTTTTACGCAATAAGAATCTGAACCTGGTTTTTGCGCAATTGCGCAAGTTGCAGACTTATTTTTATATAAATCTTTTTTTAGCTTTTCTTTTGGATTTTGGATCAATTTATTTAATTTATCAAAATCAACTTTATCATTTATGTCATTGAAATTATTAATTGATGAATTTTTGTTTTCCTTATTTTCTTTATTTTCAATTTGTATTGACGACATAATATCTTATATTATTTTGCTGTGTTATACTTATATATTATTCAGATTTATATAACTTTTTCAATATTCAGTTTTTGCACTTTACACAAAACATTTACTAATACTAAATGACTGTATTGGATTTTCTAGGTGTGATAAAGATTATCAATTAATTTTTTACCTTTTTCTCCTGCCTCGCTTGACAATGAATAGGCAGCGCCGGCATAAACAGTGCTGCAGTGCTTGCATTTCCATATGCCTGTATTTATTCTTTGGACTAAAATTCTCCCGCATCTTTCACATTTATAATCTGCTTGCTTTTTTTTCTTAATTTCAGAATAGCTTTTTCTTATTTTAGTACCGTATCTAATGCTAGCATTTGCCATATAACCACTATCAATTTTATATATTATGAATATTATATCTCTTTTACATTATATTAGACATTTATAATTTTTATATTATTACTTTAAATTATATTATTACTTTAAACGATTTATTTAATATTATTGCTTTATTTTATTTAGTATTACTATTAATATAATCCTTTAATAAATCATGCTTCTCAAAGGACCTATCAACTAATTCCTTAATTTCATCAGATGAAAACGCGCCTGACAGGCCTTTTTGAATTGCCCTTATATTTTTTTTGTCAGTTGCAATTGTCAGTCTTGCATCCATTACATATTCTTCATTTTCATCAGGATCCAAAATAATTTTATTGTTTATTTTTGCAAATGTTGTTGATGTTACAATATTATCTACTTTCAATTTTTTTACTCTTTGTTCCATTACTGCTTTTCCATCTTCATATTTTGGAACTTTTGTATTCATTAAAGCAGACATTGCAGCAATATAAGAAGCATCAAATAGATTTCCGCTGTAATTTAAAACATAAAGATCAATAAAAATAGTCCATGCTTTTTTCTCTTCAATAAGCAAATCTGCCAAATCAATGCATTGCGCAGCCCTTATGCCTCTGTCAACTACTCTTGCCAATTCAATTGAATCAGCACTCGGAGGGCCTGACTCAAACTGGGATGACGCCAGCGGAAGCAGTTCTGCAGACACAATTAAATTGCCCTCGTCTGGAGTGTCCTCTTTTGTATCTTCTACTTGCATCTTTATGCCACACAAAATTCTTGTATCCCCTAGATCAACCTGGGCTGATCCCTCTGTATTTTCCATTATATTTGCCTGGATATTTATTGGCCTGAAATCATACAAGCCTCTGGAATCAGATCGGATTGATTTATCCAGTAAATTTTTAATATAATTTGTTTTTACAAAATTCACTACATCCATATTATCATTTAATCTATTTTATAAACATCAAGCAGCGCCTGCCTTTGAATTTTAGAAATTATCTTTCCAGCATTAATTACTTTATCAAGAGATGAATTTATTTGCGCTTTTGTTAATCCCCCATCCATCTGCAATAACAAGATGTTGTTGTTTCTAGGCGCGATTGCCACTGGCATGTCTGCATCAGAATAGTTGTCCTCAATCATATTCAGATCAAGCACTATATTGTCTTTTATTTTCCCGGCTGAAACAGCATAAACCAGGTCTTTCATTGGAATGCCTGCATTGGCAAGAGCTACTGCTGCTGTTGTGATTCCAGCTGCTCTTGTACCTCCATCGCTTTGCAATATTTCTATTGAAATTTCAATTGCAGTATCTGGAAATTCTTTTGTTAAAACAACATTTTCAAAAACTTCTCTTGTTACTTTTGAGATTTCTGTTGCCCTTCTGTTTGGTCCTGATCTTCCATGATCTGATAAAGATGAAAAAGGAGCCATTGCGTACCTGCATTTAATTACTGCTTTTGAAGGATCAGACAAATGCTTGGGAACAACTTCTTTTGGCCCGTATACTGCTGCTAAAACTTTATTGTTTCCCCATTCAGTATATGCAGAGCCATTGGCATTTTTTATTACATTTGCAGTAATTTTCAAGGGTCTTAATTCATCAAAATCCCGTCCATCCAATCTTTTGCCATCTTGTCTTAATAATTCAGGTTTATTCAAACTGCTAGCCATTTCTTCACCTTACTTTTCAGTCAGCTCAAGCTCTTTTTGCAGAATCTGCTTGATGTTTTCTGTTAATCCTTTTGTATGCGCTTCCTTTTCAACTCTCAGAATAGTTGAAATTGCCATGGAACTGTTGGCGCCTTTAATATAAATCAAGCCATTAAAGCCAACAATAATGCTTGTTTTTGTAAAACTTGATATCTGGTTTATCATTGTATTATTTTTTCCAATGATCCTTGGAATTTTGACAGGCTTTGTCTGAATCAGCATTCCGTCTCTTAATAATCTGGGATATATTAAAATAATTGTTTTTTTGTTTTCAATTGCTTTGACTTTGGCTTCAATCACATCCCCGACATTAAAATGTAATTTATTTCTGAAATCATTGATAATAATTGCTCTTAAAAAATGAGATAAATCAACTTCAAAAACATTATTTCTTACTTCCTTGATAATTCCAACTACTGTTTCGTCTATATTTGGATACCAGTATCCCTCTAAAGGTATCAGCCTATTATTATATAAGCTTACTAAGGTACAATAATGTTTATTATTTTCGCTAATATAAAATCTGTTATTTTTTAATAATTCTTTGTCTTCTATCAGATCTCCTGGAATTAAAATTTCAGTCATAAAACCATTGATTAAGTTTAATATTAAAATATAAATTAATTAAAAATAGTTTAATAATTTAAAAATCAAATATTTAAAAATATTAATTTAAAAATTTAAAAACAAATATAATTATTATAAATATATTATATATGAATAATTTAATTGTATAGTTATATATATTTTTGCAAAAATAAAAATTTACTCTATGATTTTTATGTCTGCTTTTGCTTGTGTTAGCTTATTTATTTTATCAAAAAAATCAGCTTTCATTCCTGCTGGAAATTCCAAATTTGCCTGCAGAGATCCATTTGAAAGCCATTGCTCTGATTTCAAACCATACTGCTTTAATAAACCATAGCACCTATTTGAAAATTCTGGGGGGATTGTTACAACTAATTTTATATTTGTAAATTTAATTGGTATCAGCATATTTATTTTTTTTACAATTTCATCTATTTGATCAGTTGCAGATTTAAAAGGATTTATAGTAATTTTTGCCTGTTTCATTGCATTTTCAATTCTTAAAGGAGGATTCGGGGCATTAGTTCTTGGATCTATTGAATTTCTTGAAATAATTTCAATAATTTGCTTTCTTTTTTCCTCTAATAAATTATTTTTTTGTTCTGTTGTGATTGGAACCTCTCCATTTTTTAAAATAATTTCTGCTATTTTTGAAATATCATTTGTTCCAAATATCTTTTTTATTTTTTCATTGCCTTGCCGTTCTCCTTTTTTAGCATCCTTGAATATTTCTTCAATGTCAAGGGTTTTTAATGGATCCTTTATTTTTCCTGTTATAAACTCATATGCTAAATCAGAATCAACAAATATCTCAAACAATTCATTGTTACGCTCATATTTTGCAATTACTATTTTGGACATTAAAAACATTTTTAATTATTTAGATAAACCAATAATAAATAATATTAAAAAATTATAAATATTTCAATATTTCTTTTTGTGTTAATTGTTTATACCCTTGCTCTTTATTAACAATCCCAATATCAATATTGTCTTCTGATGTTTTTTTTGTGTTTATTTTATTAATTATTCTCAATCCAAGTTCAATTGCCTCTTCACTACTTAAATTTTCTTTGTATTCTTTTTCCAATATTTCAACTGCTATTTTTTTCCCAGAACCGATTGCATCTGCCTTATATCCAAAAAATGCAGCTGCAGGCTCAACTTCAAATAATCTTGGCTTGCTGTCAAAACCTGCAATTAACAATGAAATACCAAACGGCCTTAATCCACCATATTGCGTCGCCTGCTGCATTTCTTCTGAAACTTCTTTTGCAATTGATTCTACTGATTCTGTTTCATCATAAATCATTCTATGCGTTTGCGTCTTTGATCTCATTAATCCAATTATGCGCAATCCGTCAGAAACTAGTCCGCTATATGTAGCGCCTATATACTGGTCAATTCTAAATATTTTCTGGACAGTGGCTGGAACCAATAAGGGTTCTGTTATATTTTTATGAGCAATCAGCACGACACTTTTATCAGCAATAATACCTATTGATGTTGCGCCTTTTTTAACAGCTTCTTTTGCATATTCTACTTGAAACAATTTCCCTTCAGGGCTAAACATACCTCCCCTATCATATGCTTGTATATTTGGATACATATTTTCACCATTTAAAATAAAATTAAATTAGATTAGATTAGATTTGTTTATTATTAATTTATTGCCTATTTAGAGAAAAATAAATTAATTAAACAGAATATAAAATAGTAATTAGATTTAATATTTATATATCTTTTCTTTTTTATAATAGAAATTTTTAAAATATTTGATTTTATGCAAAAATAATCATTTTTTGTTATTTAAATTTATTACTTTGTCAAGCAAATCTTCTGGTTTTGTTATTTTATAAATTTTATTTGGACTTAATTCCTTGAATTTTTTAATAAGTCCGTTTGTATGATTTATATCTGTATTAATATTAAAAAAAATTATTTCACCTGAAATAATTTTTGGCTCTAAAAATTGTATTAGTGCTGTTTCATTGAAAATGTCGCCATCAGTTATTATAATTGTTGTGAATTTTTTATTTGACTGATTGAATGCATTATTTAATGTCGTAATATTAAGACTAGTTGCGGAATTTTGATAGTCATTAAATAAACCTTTCTTCACTTTAATTAAATTGTTAAAGTCATACCATCCTGTCCATTTTGTATATTCACTAAATGTGATTAACCCGAATTTGGTTTGTGGGTTTTGGCTATGTTTTTCCAGATAAGCAAAAATTGAGTATAAAGATCTAATACATGTATCATAATGGCTGTTATCTAGGGGTTTGCCTGTCCAATTCATACTTCCAGATACATCCACAATAAATAATAGATCATTAATTGAATTTAAAATAGGAATATTGTATAAAATAGATTTTTGCGGAATATTTAATTTATTATTTATTAAAAAAGTATTTTTAATTGACATCTTATTTATTGAATTTGGATCTCTAAATTCTTTTCTTAAATAAATGTTATAATCAGGTTTGTTGTATTTAATAATGATATCTTGCGCATTTTTTTTATAAATGCGGTCAAATTCTTCAAATGTTGTTTTTGTTTTGAAAACTAATTGTTCGCCAATTAATAAATTAATTGATACTATGTCAGATTTTTTAATTAATTCATTGTCATTTAAAATTTTTATAAAATTTTTTAGCATTTGTTCCCAATTCTCTTCGTTTTTTATCCTTTTGATTGATTCGTCTATTTCATATTTTGTCAGTTCTTGCCCATTAAATACCTTACATGAAATTTCATCTCCAACAAATACACCTAGTATTTTCCTGCTGATTGGATTTAATGTTTTATAATCAACATCAAACTTATCAAATAATGAAGACTTCATATCTTTGTCCAAAAAATTAATTTGTGAATATACAAACGCAAAAAACATTTTGTTTATTTGGCTATTTTCAAGTAATCTATTGAAATAAAGGAATGAGTAGCCTTCAACAAATTTTTTGTCATTTTTATTTGACAAATTAACAGCAATATCTTCAAATAAATTCAAAACAGTATCAATATATTTATTTTTATCTTCATTGTCTAATGTATTAAATTCCTGGTTATGTTTTTTTAGTTCCTTATATGCAACTGAAATAAATCTATTTAAATACACTCTATCTTTTGGGCATATATCCCAATGCCCTTTTTCATGAGTTATTGTACTATAAAGTATACTATCAAGAATATTTGTTTTATTTGCCTTGATTTTTAAAAGATTTTCTAAATCTTGTTCTAATGAAGAATTTAATTTTAAATTTATTATCCAATCGTCTAATTTTATATAAGCATTTATCAAAGACCCTGATGATGAAATCTGCAGGTCTAATTTATTTAAATCCCAATTTTTGTCTTTAAAATATTTATTAATAATATTTTGCAGCTGCTCATCTCTTGATTTATCTATTTTAAGATTATTATTATTTATTTCAACCAATTACATCATCAACATTAAATATCCCAATTTATTATAATATATCTAAGTCTTATTAAAAAAATTTCCAGTTTTCCTTAAATATTCATAAACTTTTATAACATTTTCCCTTGAACTTGACCATGGATTTTTCATTATCTGGTCAATTTTTTGCTTTTCATTTTCTGCTGGATCCTGGTTTTTGTTTTCGTCTAAAATTGGATTGTGGCTAACTAATTTATCATTATTAAACCTCTGTTTTATAATATTAAATGCTTCTTTTACTGCAGTATACTCTGAATTTCCAGTCTGATTTAGTGATTTTTTTATCCATTCCTTTGATAAATCTAATTTCTGCATTGATAATACAAATGGCGCTACTGCTTCTAAATCATTTATTATCATTTCATTGCTTGTCTCTTTATTTTCATTTTCTAGTTTATAAATCCTGTATGCTGCAAATGCTTTTCCAAGCCTTATTAAATTTGATGCAGTTCTTGGGGATATTGCATGAATACTTGAACAAATGCCATTGTCTTTATTAAGCGCGTGGCATCCCTCGCATGTTGAATGGCTATTAAATTCAATAAAACTTTTTTTAGTTCCAATCGGCGATTTATAGCAATTGTCCAATCTTTGCAAATAAACAAGAAATTCCTGGGCTTGCGCAGACAATTGAATGTCTTTTATTTTAAAATATAGGTCAAAAAAAGATTTTGAATTTGAATTTTCAGTTCCAATTAAAGATTTATTTTCATAATTATTTTTATTTACAAAGGAAGAATTTAGTATTAAATTATTCTTATCACTATCATTCATTGGAAAATTATCAAGATTCAATTCAATTGAAAATCTATCTCTTGAAGCAAAATCGATTTCCTGTGTATTGATATATTCATTGCCTTCATTTATTGTTGCAATTTTTAATTGATAATAATTACTGTCTTTTAATTTGTATCCTGGCCTGATTTTTTTATTTCCTTCAATAGTCAATTCGTCATTAATTAGCCATCCTTGAACTAATGATGTTTGTGCGCCTAATGCTCTGTTGTATTCATCAAAGATAATTGCAGGCATTTTAATTAATTTTGACTCTGTTATTGCATCGCTCAGATTTTGACCTTTTTTCATTTTGCCAAAATCCACATCCAAATATTTAGTTTCATCCAAACCAATATCAAATTGTATTACACCATAATTTTGATTGAATAATCCCTCTAAAAATGCTTTTGCAAAACTTGTTTTTCCTATTCCTGTACCTCCACGCAGCAATACATTTCCCTCAGACAATGCAGAAATCAGAAAAAATTTTCTTAGATCTACTTCAAAACTGTTTCCATTTTCCTGATACATAATTAAAGGAGTTGAATGAAAAAAGCCATTTGTTGATTTGTCAATTGATTTTTGCAGCAAATCAAATTCTTTGAAGTTTTGCTTTTCATTTTCTTTATTTTTCTGGTCATGCTTATTTTCATTTTTAAATAACATCTTAAACATTAACTCTACACCCTCTCTTTAAAATTTATTTATATTTTTCTTGATTTATACCCAACTTATTTACTTTTATTAATTAAATTTGAAAGGTTTTTATGCTTTTTGTATCAATTTATTTTAAAATAGATAAAATTTGAATAAATTTCTATTTTATTATTCTTGTTCCAATTACATTTTTGTCCAGTATTGAATTATAAAGCCTGCCTGGCTTGTTTGCATTTATTATTTGGCATTGAGCTCCAGTATGCTTTGCTATTTTATACAAATAGTCAACCTTTGACTTCATGCCTCCTGTTACATCAATATTCTTTGAGTTTGCCGCTATTTTAAAAACCTCATCAAAATTGCGCTCTGAGATTGTTTTTATTAACTTGCTGTTATTATTTATATCTAAAACACCATCAATATCGCTCCCTGCAATTATTTTATACGGGTTTAATTCATAGGACAAATACCTGAAAACTTCTTCAGTTGAAACAATTGAGACGCCTAATTTTGAATCAATTGCAATGTCCCCGTATGTTAATGGAATAAAGCCAAAACCAAGTGCAAATTTAAGTGCTTTTAAGTCCCATGAAACAATTTTCGAGTTTTTAGACAAAACAGATGAAGATGGGGCAAAAGATATGAAATTTAACTTGTTTTTTATGCCTTGATCAAATATTATTCTATGAAGTTTTGCAGCTGCATTTTGTGTTATTGATGCACCTTCCAAACTTTTTTTGTTGATAAGCCCTAAATTAATTTTATATTTATGTGCAGCCATATGGCCAAATGATCCGCTTCCGTGACCGAGAATTATCCTAATTTTTTTATCTGAATTTAGCGCCCTATGAATTTCACTTAACAACCTATTTATAACCTTGATTTTTGCTGTATTCTGTTTTGCCTTGTTTGTTATTACGCTTCCTCCAAGCTTTATTAAAATTAATTTCATCAAATCATATTTATAATTTTATTTTTATAAACTAGAAAATGAATTTCGCAAATAAATAATATTTTTAAATTATATTTAAATAATTATTTAATTAATTTATTGATTTAAACTTAATTAAATTAAATTAGATTAAAAAAGGGATATAATGAGTTTCAAAGAAAATGACTTTTTATACATAGAATATGATCTTATAGATAAAGAGGCGAATAAGTTAGTGGCAACAACAAATGAAGCAAAGGCAAAGGAAGCTAATGTTTATAAAAAAGAAATGCATTATGGCAAGTCTTTATTCATTGTTGGTTCTGAAGCAAATTTAAAAGGCCTGAATAAAGAAATAAAAAACTTAAATTTAAATGAGTCAAAGGACATAATATTAAAGCCTGATGAAGCATTTGGCGATTATGATAAAAATTTAATAAAAGTAATGCATTTATCTGATTTTAAATCCCATGATATAAATCCATATCCAGGCATGGAAGTAAATATTGACAATAAAATAGCACTTATAAAAGCAGTAAATTCTGGGAGAGTTATTGTTGATTTTAATAATCAATTAGCTGGGAGGGAATTAATTTTTAAAATAAAAATTACTGATTTCTTCAATTCAGATGAAGATAAAATAAAAGCATTGAGTGAATATGAGAATATTAAACTGAAAAACATTAAAATTAAAGAAAATTCATGCGAAATTAGTTTTGGACCTGAAATTAATAAAAATGAATCTTATTTTATAAAAAAACAATATTTAATTGATTCTATTTTTAAATATTTAAATATTGAAAAAGTTAATATTATTGAAGAATATGAAAAGCAAAAAAAGGAAAATAATAAAAATATAAATAATGGCGATGTTCAGACAAAAACTTGATAAAATGAATAATGATATTCATGGTGTTGATAAAACTGCTTTATTTATATTGAAAAATTTTCATACAATTGCAGTTGTTGGGTGTTCAAGAGAGCAGGGAAAACCAAGCCATGATGTTCCTGAATATCTGCAGCAAAATGGTTATAGGATAATACCTGTCAATCCTTTTGCAGATTATATTTTAAATGAAAAGGCATATAAGAGCTTATTAGATATTGGAGAGCAGATTGATGTTGTTGATGTTTTTAGGCCTGCAAATGAAGCAGTAGATATTGCAAAACAAGCAATTCAAATTCATGCAAAGGCGCTATGGTTACAGGAGGGAATTATTAATGAAGCAGCAGAAAAACTTGCAATAGAAAATAATATTTTATTTATAATGAATAGATGCATGATGAAAGAGCATGTTAAATTGCTAGAATAATTGTTATTTACCTGACAAAACTTTCTTTTTGTGCACCTTTTGAAAGAATTATAAATTCTGCATTCCTTCTTAATTGCTCTAAATTTTTTGATCCACAATAGCTAAAACCAGATTTTATACCACCAACTAACTGCACTATGATTTCTTTGACTGATCCCACATAAGGTACAAATGACTCTTTTCCTTCTCCAATAGTATCAATTGAAATCTCTCCAGACATATCAACAGAAAGTTTTTTGCTGTTTGCAGAAATTGATGACATGCCTCTATAAAATTTGTATTTTTTTCCGTTTTTGATAATTGTACTTCCAGGTGTCTCGTCGGTTCCTGCAAATAATTTGCCTATCATTACACTTGATGCTCCAGATGCCAGTGCCTTTACTATGTCGCCAGAATTGTTTATCCCCCCGTCTGCAATTATTGGCACATCATAGTCCTTTGCAATTGAGTAAGCCCAGGAAATCGCTGTTAGCTGCGGAACTCCTGCCCCAGTAACTAGTCTTGTTGTACATACATGCCCAGGACCTATTCCAACTTTAATTGCATCTGCACCAGCTTTTATTAAATCAAGGGTTCCCTGTTTTGTCGCAACATTTCCTGCAATTATATCAATATCAAAATCCTTTTTTATTTTTTGTATTAGATTAATAGCCTGGATAGAATGCCCATGCGCAATATCAATTACAACTGCATCAGCTTCTGCATCATATAATTTTTCTATTCTTTCAATTGCATCTGATTTAATACCTACTGCAGCGCCAACCATTAATTTTCCGTCTTTATTTTTACTTGTAATATTATTTCTTATGTCAAATATGTCTTTTGCAGCAACTAATGCAATTAAATTGAATTTGCTATCAATAATTGGGATTTTCTCGAATTTATATTTTTTAAACATATCTAGAAAAAAAGTTGCATTTAAATTTTTATTGCTTAATATTGTTATTAGATCTTTTTTCGGCGTCATTATGTCTGAAATCTTATTATTATCTGACTGAAATTTTATATCCCTTAATGTAACAATTCCAAGAAGCTTGGTTTTGTTCCTAATATCAACAACAGGGAATCCAGACACGCCTGTTTTATTAATAAGGTTTTTGACATCTCCTACTGTTTTATCAATTGCAATAGTATATGGATTTTTTATTATAAATGAGCTTTTTCTTTTTACTTTCTCCACTTCTTCCATCTCTTCCTGAATAGTATTGAATCTGTGTATGATTCCAATTCCGCCTGATTCTGCCATTGCAATTGCCATTTGCGAAGAAGTTATTGTATCCATGTTTGCACTGACTATTGGCGTATTTAATTCAATATTTCTTGTTAATTTGGTCCTTAAAGAGATGTTTGATCTTGACCCAAAAATATTTTTATTTGGAACAAGAAGAACGTCATCAAATGACAGGCCAATTTCCTTTGAAATCTTCATACTCAACATAACCATTTGTATAAAAAATTATAAATATATTTTTATGTGTTCAGAAATTAACGAATTAGATCAAATATCATTTTATATATTACTTTAATTTCAATAATCTGATTTTTAACTGGTGTATTATTTACTTTTTATTTTCAGCCCTCAATATGGTTTTTAAATTCAAATTTAATTGTTTTATCTTTTCAATATCCTCTATCTCTTCTTTATTAGCATTAAGTTTTTTATCATTTACAAGTTTATCAATCGCTTCAATAAAATCAATCCATTCATCAACATCTTCTCTTATTAATTCTAAAATAGATTTATTGCTTGAAAATAGTTCTAATAAATTCAATAATTTTTTATTATCTTCGATATCTTCCCCTCTGCGTATTCTTGTTTTGATTAAAGTCCGCAATTCATTAATTTCTTTATAATTGATTGTTTTATTATGATCAATAAGCGTGTCCAATGTTTCTGTAAATTCTGTTATTAATTTATGCAGTCTTAAAATTAATTCATTTAAGGATAGTTCTTCGAAAATATTTGAAAATGACATAAAATAAAATTGTAATTTAAAGTTTTTATACTTATTTATTTAATTTGATTTTGATTTTTAATTGCTCTTTTAGTTTCTTTATTTAAAATCAATTTGATGTCTGAATCTTTTATTAATTTTTTTCTGCCTGCATAATTTGCATAGATTTTTGCTTTTTTTATTAGTTCATCAACTGTTTCTTCCAATTCCTTTTCAAAAACATCAACAGCACCTTCATTTATTTTTTCTGCACCTGCATCTCTTAAAAATTGTTCAATATCATAAAAACTTAATTTATTTTTTTTAGACTTTGCCATTTAACCCTTTAAAATATTTTAATTAAAAACAGAATTATAATATAAATAAGAAATTATTTTAAAAATAAGTTTTTAAATATATGTGCTATTTTTTGAATACTGGCATTCAATTGAATTCAGTATATATAATGAAAAAGCAGTTTATAGAAAATTATTTACCAGAGCAGGTTAATAAAAACATTAATATATCATAAAATACATCAATATATTTAATTGGTCAAATAATAGGCATTTAAAACAATAAAATGATAAAAATGGAGAGATCAGAACAGCATATAATTAATTATTCAAATTCACAAAAAGAGAATAACATTAAGTTAGAGAATTATTTAAGAAAAAATAAACAAATTGAGGAAGTTGTTCCAATAACTGAAATATTTAAACTTGAATTTAAAACATTAGGGATAAACCAGCAACTTGGAGAACAAATCAGAGAAGTTTATGAACAATATGTATATAAATTAATGAATTCAGTATCTGTCTGGACTGGATGCAAAGAATTGAAAAATAGTGATAGAATAGAGCTTAAATATAAAGTTAATGAAATGGATGAAAAAGATCTGTTTTTTCTATTAGGGAATGTTTTTTATAATGATTTAAAAGCATCATATGAATCCAATAGAATTCTTACAAATTCAGTCCAGTCTAATAAATTTAACTGTTATTCTTCATCTGTTTTGTTTGGTGATGTATTAACAAGATTAGGCAAGGAAAATATTAAAATTATTAAAACACCGAATCATGTTTGTTTGAATGGAAAAAAATTTATTTTTGAAACTACTAAATATAATAAAATATTTGAAAAAACCCAGCAGCAGAGAATATATTCTTATGCGCAAAATTTAGATATTAAAAAAATAATTGGGATAACATATAATTGGTGTGCATATATAATAAAGACATCAATAGGATCGGATAATAAAAATCTGGTAAGTGAATATTACAATAAAGCATTAGAAATAGACTCAAATGACATTGGTGTATTAAAAGCTAAAAAAAGATGGAAATTATGGAAAGAATAGTGGCAATTTTCAGTAAATGCAAAAATAATAAATATTAAAAATAATTTAAATTTTCTTTTTATATAATGTTAATTTGAGATTATGAAGTATATTATAATTGATACAAGCTCAATTTTATTTGGTTTGAAGTATAAAAAAAATGTTTTTGAAGTGATTAAAACAAAGTATATAAGTAATTATAAGATTTTTATTTCTAAAGGCATTATTAATGAATTGGCTCGTTTATCAAAATCCAAATCTAAACTAGCAGTAATTGCCAAAATGGCATTATTACTAATTTATAAAATTAGACAAAATGAAAGAAAGGTATTTATTTATAAGAGGTCTAATATAAATGTAGACACCTGGATTTTAAATATTTCTAATGATTTGAAAAATATTGATATAATAACTAATGATACAAACTTAGCAAAAAAAATTCATAAAAAAAACAAAATATTAAAAATATCAAAACAAGGCATTTTAAGGGATTTTAATAAATAGCAGTTTTACTACAATTATAATAAAGCAAAAAATGTTAATTCTATATATTTTAAATTATTAATGTAATTTAACGGTGAAATTAATGTATAAAAAATATTTAGTCAGAGACACTATAAGAGTTCCATCTGAATATTTTGATAGAGATTTGGATGAAGTTTTAAAAGAATTATTAGAAAAAAATTATGAAGGTATAATTGATAGAGATATGGGTCTGATTGTTTCTGTTTTTAATATTAAAATTATTGGGGATGGTTTAATTTATCCAGGAGATCCTGCAACGCACCATGATGTTGAATTTGAAGCATTGACATTCATTCCGCAAGTAAATGAAGTAGTCAGTGGGGAAGTAACAGAATTAATTGAATTTGGTGCATTTGTAAGAATTGGCCCAATGGATGGCCTTGTTCATGTATCCCAAATAACTGATGATTTTGTATTTTTTGATAAAAAAAATCAAATGTTTAATTCAAAAAAAAGTAATATTATTCTTAAAAAAGGCGATGAAATCTTTGCAAGAATATCTACAGTTAGTATAAAAACAACATTAAAAGATTCAAAAATAGCACTTACAATGAGACCAGAGGGTTTAGGAAAATTGGAATGGACAAAAACAAAGCAATTAATAAATAGGCATTCAAAATTTGGTAATAAAGGCAGGGGAAGAAAAAATAAAATAAATCAGGAAAAAAACAAAAAATAATAAAAAACATTAAAAATAATATTTAAACAATAAAAGTGAAATAATTATAGGAATTGTATGTCTGAACAAAAAGCATGTAAAAAATGCAGATTAATAATAAATGGAACTCAATGTCCAATATGTGGCAGCAAAGATCTTTCTACAAAATGGGATAGCTACATTATTATTATAAACTCTGAAAAATCAAAGATAGCTGAAAAATTAGAATTAAAATTTAATAGCATGTTTGCAATTAATATTAAAGATTAGTTTATTTTTGCTTAATTAGGTTTTTATATATCATTCTTTTTTTATTGTTTTATTGTTTGATAGCGCTAATACAGACAGTGCAGCTTAATCCTAATTTTTCATCATGCTCTATTGCTTCTGCTTCTTCTTGCGGAATTTCTAAAATTGTTTTATTTTTATATACTTCATAGTATTTTTTATTTATGATTTTAAATCCATTAAATAAATAATTTATTTCACTGGTATTATAAATCCGTTCAAATTCCAAAATGCGCCCTTGTTTTCCAAAAGGCGCAGTAAAAATAAGCTGCCCTTCAGGCTTTAACAATTCTTTTATTTTTTGCATTGCTTTATAATCAGCATCAGGGTCTTTTTCATTGTTTCCATAGACTAACAGTCCAAAATGTTCTAATGAGCTGATATTTATAATAATATCAAATGACTGTTTTTTAAATTCATTTGTTTTAATAAAGTCTGATTTTATAAATTTAAAATTTTTATGATTAAATGGATAATACCTAGTATCAATTCCTGTTACAATATAGCCAAGCATTGCTAATTGAATAGGATATATCCCTTCACAGCACCCAATATCTAAAACATTTGCAGGAATTGATTTTATATTTTTAAATAAAAATGGTACTTCTATTAATCTTTCGGAATATTTATATGCACTAAATTTAACTTCTAGCCCTGTATTTATTTTAAATTTATCTCTTTCTCTCTTCAAAGGAAGTGGAAATATACTAGTCATTTTTGTCATATTGTTTATTTTTATCTAAAACTATATTTTATTAATTTATATAAATTATAAACAATAATAAAAAATTAAAATATATATAACAATCGTATTTTTTGCTATTGTTTTTGCAATACAAAAATATATATATGATAAAAATTATATGACATATAGATATTATGCAGCATTATAAAAAAATAAATGATAAAAATAGTGAAATAATTATTTCAATTAATTCTAAGTTAAAAGATTTTCATAAAAAAGAGGGCAATGTAGAAAAATTAGTAGAAATTGAAAAACCATATGTATTTATTATAGACTTTGATACTTGGATAAAATATTTTAGCAAATATGGCAATAAAGACATAAAAGATATACCAAAAAAAGATATTAGGTGTTTTATACGACATCAGAATAAAAATAATGGAGTTGGTGGATTTATCGAAGATAGTGCAAATATTAAAAATGAGATATATATTGACAAAAAATCAATAATAGTTGGCGATAGCCTTATATCAGGTAATGGAACCACTTATATTAGAGGAAAGTCAAAAATAAGCTTTTCATATATAAACAATGATGGCATAATTGAAATAGCAGATTCAATAATATTGAATTCAGATTTATTTATAAATATTGAAAATAAAAATTTGAACAATGAATTTCAGATCAAAAATAAATTTATATTTGATGAATATTTAAAAATAAGTCAAAATGCCCCTACTGAATTGCATATTGATAAAAAATATTTGGCAAGAAGAGACTGTTTTTAAACAGTGCAATTAAGAATAAATAAAAAATAATAACAGGTGAATTAAATGGAGAAATTAAAAAATATGAAAAATGAAAATAATGAGGAAAAAAATAAAACCAATAAAAGTTTTAATAATGCTATAAAATATTTTTACATTAAAAAGGACAGTATTATTGTTGGTAATTTTTCTAAGGATGATAAAATAGCTATTTTAAACAATTTAAATTATAAAAGAGAGGTGGTATTTATAACAGAAGAAATATATAAAAAAGTAAAAAACAGTTTTGGTTATTTTGATACAATATGTATCTCTAATGCAGAAGTTGATTATTATAAAAATGAAAAAGGAGCATGGATAGAACAATAAATAAAGTAAAAATAAATAATATTATTATATTTTATTTGAATTTTTCTATTAAATCTAGCCTTTGATATGAAATTTCAATGCGTTTTTTATTTAATTCGCATCCAATAAATAACCTATTAAGTAATTTTGCTGCAACAGCAGTTGTTCCGATCCCCATAAAAGGGTCTAAAACAATATTGTTTTGTTTGGAAAAATAAGACAAAAATTGTGCTGTTAAAGAAAGTGGGGTTTTTGCATAATAATCAAATTTATCTTCCAATAACTTTATTTTTTCAGGGTCTGTTTTATTTTTATCTAATTCTAGCCACATATTATCTATTTTATTAATTGGTTTGATATTTGTTAAAATAATATTATAGCTAATTATTAAATTTGATTTTTTATTAAATTGTTTATGATTATGTGGTATTATAATTGGGTGGCTATCTGGCAATAATTTCCAGAAAAAATTAAAGTTTTCATAATTTATAAAAATAGCTATTCCTTTTCTGCTAACTCTTTTGCATTCTATAATCAGCTCCTGCATATAAGCGTAATAATTTTTTTTAATAATGCTTTGAAAAACAGAATAATCTTTCTTGGTATTGTATGGCAAATCTGAAAATATCAAGTCAACTGATTTTGGCTTCAGTGACTTTAGAAATTGAAGCGATTCTAGATTGTAAATAATATCTGGTTTAATTTTTTCAATATTTTTAATTTTCATTGAACCAATTGATATTTATATTAAAAAATTAATAAAATAATAAAATAGTTTAATAATAATGATTTATTATAATATATTAATATTTGATTTATATAAATTATTAAAGTATTTTAATTTTTATATATCTTTTGTGGTGGTGCTATAAAAAGTATTTCTTTAACTAAAGTGGATAAAAAAAATGAAAAAATTAACAGCATATTAAAAAAAGTAATAAAAATTGTAAAACCTGATGAGGAAGAAATAAAAACAATTAATATTACTGTAAATGAAGTAATGGGCAGACTGCAAAAAATAATCAATAAAAATGTAGAACTATTATTGACAGGGTCTGTTGCAAGAGGAACTAATGTAAGGGGAAATTATGACATTGATATTTTTTTATTATTTAATAGGAATTTAAAAGAAAGCGAAATGGAAAAAAAGGGCCTAGAAATTGCGAAAAAAATAGTAAATAGAAACAAAAATGAAAAATATATAGTTAAATATGCTGAACATCCTTATGCAATGCTGATTTTAAACGACAGAGCAATAACAGTTGATTTAGTTCCATCTTTTAAGATAAAAAATGCTTCGGAAAGAATCAGCGCAGTTGATAGAACACAATTGCATAATCAATTTATAAATAATAATTTTAATGAAAAACTCAGAGATGACGTCAGACTTTTAAAAACATTTTTAAATGTAAATAATATTTATGGTGCAGAGGCAAGAATTGAAGGATTTTCAGGATATTTATGTGAATTATTAATCTTTCATTATGGATCATTTTTAGATGCTTTAAAACACATAAGTGAAATTAAATTGCCTTTAATAATAGACATAAAGCATAAAAATACAATATATGATGATAAGCTGAGCAATGAAATGGTGAAAAAATTTAACAAGGATTTTATTGTTATTGATCCTGTTGATGAAAATAGAAATGTTGCTGCAAATATATCGAAAGAATCCTTATCTATTTTCATTTTAAAAGCGCGCGAATTCTTTGATTTTCCAGATATTAAAAAGTTTTATGGCCCTAAATATTCTAATATAAATTCACGGGCATATATTAATGAACTAAAAAACAGGTTTAATCTTGATATATATGTGATTGCATTCAAGATACCAGATATTGCAGAGGATATTATCTGGCAGCAGATCAAAAAGCTAAAATATAAAATTCATGAAGCTTTAAAACAAAATAATTTCAATTCTGAAATATCATTTCAAAATATTTCAAACAAATTTGGAATTATCTGTTTTTTTATAAATAAAACAGATAATAGTTCAAAAATAATTTTTGGACCCGATATTTTAATGAAAGATGCAGTTAATTCATTCATTAAAAAACATAAAAAATCAGTTTTATTTATAAATGAAAATAAAATATGCACAATTGAAAAGCAGGAATACAATACGCCTAAAAAATTATTAAACGCGATTATTGATAAAAAAATTTTTGAATTTCCGTCCTATCTTAGTAAACAAAAAAATAGTTTATATATAAATAATATCCCGGAAAAATATGCAAAAATATTAAATGAAATTCTACATATCAAATTTCTAACCTGACTTTCCAATCTGAGTGTAAGTTTAAAATAGTAATTTTGTCCTAAGGCCAATAAAATCATATCATTTTCTATTTTATCTATCAAGATTATACTGCTTAAAGGTTTTTTGAATAAAAAGAAAATTTAAATAATTAATGTGGCGAAGTTAAGTACCTAAAAAGACAAGGGATTTAATGGAAAAATTAGAGATAAATATACCACCTAATATGTAAAAGTTGAGAGTTATTGATTGAAAGATTGAAAACTCAAGTCTGAATAATAATATTATTTTTAAGTTAATAAATATAAAAAGTAAAAAGCAAAAAATTAATTGAAATTGTTTGTAATAAAATCAATTGGCAGGTTTTGGTTTTTCCCTTAATTTCTTTAAGTCACTGTTTTTTATTACTAGTTTCACTCTTCCTGTTCCAACCTGGATTTGCTTTCCAATCAGGATATTTTCAGCAACACCTCTTAATTTATCCTCTTCTCCAAACACTGCTGCATTTATAAAATGCTTTACTGTTTCCTCATATGCAGCTCTTGCAAATACTGATTCTTTTTTGCCTGCAATGCCTTTTCTTCCCACACTTTTTATTAATCCATAAAATGTCATTGTGTCTGCCAATAAACTCATATGCCTGACGCTTACTGTGATATTTTCCTCGTCCAATACTGTTTTTATTTCATTTAGTATTGTATTTCTTGCTGCCTCAACCCCATAAATATTTAATACTTCAAAAGGATCATTGCAATAGCATCTTGACTTATCAACACCTTCTAATTTTATTACTTCCTCAAGATTGCTTCCGCTTGTAACAATATAAAATTCATTTTCATTATTTTCTTTCAAAACTGCTTTGTCTATTTTTGGAATTCCGAAAATTATTAAATTCAGCAAATCAACAAATGCAACCCTTGTTGCTTTTGTGCTGAATTCTTTTTCCTCTTGGTCATTTTTAGCTTCTTTATTGTCTGATTTCTTGTTTTTTGGCTGTTTTAATTTTTTTATTTTTTTCAGTTTTACTTTTAATTTATTATTTTCAAGTTCTGAAACAGTTATATTTGTATTTTTTGACAGCTTATTAAATACTGATTTTTCAGTTACCTTGTACTGCTCTAATTTGTCCTTGTTTAAATTTAAAACAAGGGTTTTTGCTTCAAGATCTTCGCTAAAATCAGATATAAGGTCGCTTACTTTTATTTTTTCTATTTTTTTCAATATTTTTGCTGCATCATCAAAAGATTTTGAAATATTTTTTTCCAAATAAATTGTCATTGCAGGCGACTTTGGCTTTTTTCTCGCATCAATCAGTTCAATTAATCTTGGAAGGCCTTTTGTTGATACCAGGGATAAAACTCCTGCTGAATGGAAAACTCTTAATACAAACTGGGTTCCAGGCTCTCCTATTGATTGCGCAGCAATAATTCCTACTGCTTCTCCGGGTTGAACATTAAATTTATTTTTTTTGCTTTCTTCACTCATTTTATCCCAATATAATTTAATTTTTTTATTTATTTTCTAACAAAACTCTTTTTTAAAGAGTTTTATTTTTTGCTAAAGCTTTTTCTAAAAGCTTTATTTCTTTTGATAAAAATTTTCTTTTTTAAAGAAAAGTTTTATTTTGCCAAAGCTTTTTTAAAAGCTTTATTTTTCCTCTAATTTTTCATACATAGGATCAATTGAATCTCCGCCGTATTCTGTCTGGATCAATGATCCGCTTGCATCTTTTACTGCAAGGTTTTCATCAATATAAAGATCCTGCAGCGCATTTATAAGCCTTCTCTGCATATATCCACTAACAGCTGTTACTAATGATTTTGACATTGCTGAATCCCGCGCTCCCATTGAATGCTCAAAATACTCAATTAAATTCAATCCATCGCTGTATCCTGACTTGACAAAGCCTTTTGCCATAATATTATTGTCGGATTTCTTGAAATATGGCAACAGCCTTTTATTATAGCCTCGTGAAGGCGCCTTGCCTCTTACTGCCTGCTGCCCCAGGAACAAGCTTGTCTGGATAAAATTAAATATATTTCCACGGGCTTTCGCCTGGATCATTAAATATGCATCATTGCTTGAATTAAGATATTTTTTAATTGAATTTGCAGCAACATTTCTTGCCATGCTCAATTCAAGAATATTTGTAGTATTATATGTTTCTTTTAAGCTGTATCCTGGCAATGGCTCTAGTTTCTTGTTCTTGTAATTATACCATAATTGCTCTGCTTTTTGTTCCACTTCCTGAATAATTGCTTGTTTTTCAGTTTCAATGCCATGAATATAATAGTCTCCAATTCCAATGCTGATTCCCTGCTTATATGCAATGATTAGGGATAATTTGGATGCTTGTGTTAAAAACTTTGCCGCGTCATCAGATCCATAAGTCTTGAATATTTCTGTTATTAACACATCATTTACAATTTTTTCAGTTATTATATTGTTGCTTGTGACTATTCCTTTTTTAATTTTTATTTCATTGTTTTTATCTTTGTATTCAAGATCTAATGAATCTGGAAGTATCATTGAAAACAAAGATTTTCCAGAATATTTGCTTGTTTTTTTGTTTGGCTCCGGAAGATCATAAATGCCAATTCCTGCTAAAATTTCACATGCCTCCTGCTTATTAAACTCATTATTATCCTGTGTCAATAAATAAATTCCAACAAGCTCATCTTCTTTTAAATACATTATTGGCTCTCCATTTCTTGCTGATAAAATCAGGTCTTTTGGCTGCATTAAATATTTTGCTTCTGCCAGTGCTTCTAATGACTGTGGAACATGAATATTCATTTCATCTCCGTCAAAATCAGCATTATATGGTGTTGTTGCTGCTGAATTTAATCTTAATGTCAATCCCGGAAGAACTTTTACTTCATGAGCCATTATTGAAACTCTGTGCAGTGTTGGCTGCCTATTGAACAAAACAATATCTCCGTCAATCAGCTGTCTTTCAATTATATCGCCTTTTGAAACTATTTTAAGGATTTCCTCCCTGTTATTATCTGAAATTCTTTTTCGTATTCCCTGCTTTGAAATAATATTTAGGGCTCTTGGATAATTAGGGTTTTCAATGAATTTCTTGGCATATTCAATGTTCCATTGCGTTATATAAACAGGCACTGTCAAGTTTTCTGCGAACTTTATTGGAATTCCTATTTGATTTATTGATAATGTAGGATCGCATGAAATAACTGTTCTTGCTGAAAAATTCACGCGCTTTCCTGACAAATTATACCTCAGTCTTCCTTCTTTTCCCTTTAATCTTTGCGCAAGAGTTTTCAATGGCCTTGTGCTCCTGTGCCTTGCAACTGGAACTCCTATTGTTTCATTGTTAAAATATGTTGTCACTTGGTACTGCAATAATTCCCATAAATCATCAATAATTATTTGCGGCGCACCAGCATCAATGTCCTGCTCTAATCTCTGGTTAATTCTTATTATGTCGACAAGCTTGTGGGTTAAATCATCCTCGCTTCTTTCTCCGGATTCCAGTGTAATCGAGGGCCTTACATTTACTGGTGGAACAATCAATGTTATTAGCACAAAATTCTCAGGCCTTGTTGTTTTTGGATCTATTGACAGCAACTTTAAGTCATTGTCACTGATTTTTAAAAGCCAGTCTCTTATTTCATCTGCCTTTAATTGAATCCCCTCAATGCTGAAAAAAGTAGGCCTTTCCAATTTTATCTTTCTTTGCTTTGTATTGCAGTGGGGGCACAGTTTAATTGTTTTTGTCTTGCTGGAAACTGCTCTTGATTCCAAAATATCCTCATATTCATAATCTTCTTCATTTAAAATAAAATCCTTGAGCTTTTGGTTTAATTTTTCAATTTCCTCATTGCCCAATAAAATCCTGTGGCAATTTTCACATGTTGACTGCAGCAGCATGTAAATAGTTTTTGCAAATTCTGGATGAATGACTGGCCTTACCAGTTCAATGTGCCCGAAATGGCCAGGGCATGTTTTTGATCTGCCGCCGCATGTTTTGCATTTCAACCCAGGATCAATTACTCCTAGCCTCTGATCAACAAGGCCTCCATCAATAGGATATCCTTCATCATTATATGTATCTGGTATTATTACCTTGACAGTGCTAACCTTTCTAATATATTCTGGGGTTAATGTTGTGAATTTAATAAAATTTATTTTTTCGGCCTGCATAATATTTTCACTTTAAATTTTTGTTTTTGATCTGATTTTTTATTATTCTTTGTTTTCTTGTTTTTTAGTAAAGCTTTTTCTAAAAGCTTTATTTTTTGAGAACTTCTTTTTAAGAAGTTCATTTTCTGATAAAGCTCTTTTTTAAAGAGGCTTTATTACTCATTAATATTTAATTTTGGGAAAACATGCAATGATTTTAATTCATCCAAAAGCAATTTGAATGCATAACTTATTTCTACTTTTTCAATATTATTTGTTGAATTGCATGCCAAGCATATTGGAACTCTTTTTATATAGTCGTAGTATCCAATGTCTCCGCATTCTTTGCAAACCCATATTTCTGATTTATCGCTTTGCTCTAGCATTCTGTCTTTAATCAAAAGGCTTGCGCCGTGTCCAACTAATGCATCTCTTTCCAATTCTCCGAATTTCAGTCCACCTTTTCTTGGTTTTCCTTCTGTTGGCTGGTGCGTCAATATCTGGACAGGACCCCTGCTTCTTACCTGCAATTTCAAGCTGACCATATGCCACAATCTATTGTAATAAACAACACCTTGGAATATTTTTGCATGGAATTTTTTTCCAGTTCTTCCATCATATAATTCTTCGTCTCCTAATTTATCAAAATTAAAATCCCCTAATATTTTTGAATATTCCTCTATGCGTTCTTTGCCATTGCTTGAAAATGGTGTTCCATCAAAATACTGCCCGCTTAATGCTGCTGCTTTTCCGCCAAGCATCTCAAGCATGTGCCCAAAAGTCATTCTGCTTGGCAAACTATGAGGATTTAGCAATAAATCAGGAATAATTCCATTTGAAGAAAACGGCATGTCTTCCTGAGGCAAAAGAAGCGAAACAACACCCTTTTGGCCGTGCCTGCTGGCAAACTTATCTCCAATCTGAGGGACTTTTATGCTTCTTATTTTTACTTTAACCAGTTTTGTTGCGCCTGATGTTTCAGTCAGCATCACATTATCAACAATGCCCTGCTCTCCTGATCTCAAAACAACTGAATTGTCCCTGCTTCTTTCCTCGCCAACATCAAAGCTTGTTTGTTCTTCTAAAAATCTTGGCGGTGAAACTTTTCCAATTAAAACATCGCCTTCATTAATATCAAGCTCTTTTTCAATTAATCCGTCATCCCCAAGCTTTGAGTATGCATTTTCGCCGAGATAACCTTCAGTTGTGGGCGCAGGAACTTTAAAATGGTCTTTTTGCTCTCCAGGATATCTTCTTTCCTCATCATTATATGATCTAAAGAACACGCTTCTTCCAAGCCCTCTATCTATTGATGATTTATTCATAACAATTGCATCTGCCATATTAAATCCATAATATGTTGTAAGAGCAACGACAAAATTCTGGCCATTTGAATATTTCTTAAGATTTAAAGAACGAAAAGCAGTGCTGTTTATTAAAGGCATTTGAGGGTAATACAAAACAAATGCCCTTGCATCATACCTATTATTAAAATTAGACAGATACATGCCCTGGCTCTGCTTCATAAAGTTTGCAGAAATAGGGTGCCTTCCAATACTATTATATTCAGGAAAAACACTTGCATTTATTGTAAGACCGAGATTGCTGGCAGGATCTATTTCAAGATGAGTTGTGTGTTTTGTGATTGATTTTTCATCCAATGCTGCATAAATATTTTCCTCTTCCTCTGCATCCAGGTATTCTATGATTCCTTTTCTTATCAAATAATTAAAATCAATTTCCTTGGCTTTTATTTTTTGCTTTAATTCATCATTTAATCTGCTTTTTCCATTTTCAACAATAATGTACGGCTTCCTGACTCTGCCTCTATCAGAATTAATATGAACTTCATTTATTGATTTAAGGTATACTATATTTACTTCATTTGGCAATAAGCCATTTCTTCTGTTTTGCCGTATTTCATTTGCAAATGATTTAGGATCATTAACAGATGTTAATAATTTGCCATCTAAATAAACTTTTGTTGCTTCTTCTTGTTTCATTATTATCATTTAAAATCAAATTAATTTTAATTCTTTTAATTTATTTTCAATTAATTTATTATCAATGCCAGTTGTTACTTTTGCCATTAATGCAAAATATTTTGTAAGCCCTACTTCTGTTCCTTCTGGGCTTTCGCTTGGGCAGATTTTTCCTATATGCGTTCCATGCACATCTCTTGCCTTGAAATGAGGGTGTTTTTTTGCCAATGGCGATTTTATTCTTCTTAAATGAGATAATGAATTAATAAAATTAATTCTTTCCAGTACCTGCGAAACACCAGTCTGCCCATTTGGCCATGTTCCTGTACCCATTGAATATAATATTTTTCCTGTTAAATCATCTGGATTTATATTTGACCTTATATTTAATTTCCGTCCGCGCGCAGCTGTTCTTTCAATATGATACTTAATATTTTTTATAAAAAACTTGAAAGAGTTATTGAACAACTCTTCCATTAAATCTCCTGCCAGCTTGATTCTTTTATTTGAATAATTATCCTTATCATCTTCTTTTGTTTTTTTATAAGCAAGCAGTGATGCCTTTTCTGCCATTGTAATTAGATAAACTGCTTTTTCATTTCTTGATTCAGGTGTTGTTCCTAGATGGGGCAGCAGATATAAATCAATCTGGTTCTCTGCTCTTTTTATCTGGTATTCCTGAGTTTGGTTTGGAGCGGATAATTTCCCAAGTTCCCTTATTGTCTCCTGCTGATTCATATTTTTTACTTTGCTTTGATCAATATTTAAAATCATGTCATTGCTTATTTCTTTATCCTTTAGATTGTTTAAAATTTGTTTTTCTGCAAACCCAAGGCTTTTTAATATTAGTATAAGATCAACTGATTTTGAAAGTGTTGGAAATATTATTTTATAAAGCCCATATTCATCTCTTGTAATGCTTGTTTTTGCTCTGAAATTCAGTGTTGTTGAAAACACTTTTGCAACAACTCCTTTTTTTTCTTTTGTACATGTTATCCTATTAGGAGCAAGATCCTCAATTCCAATTAAAACTCTCTCAGTCCCTTTGATTATAAAATATCCGCCTGTATCATTAGGATCTTCACCAGTTTTCTGCAGTTGTTCTGCATTCATATTGTGTATGGTGCATAAATCACTTTTTACCATTACTGGCAATTCGCCAATAAAGATTTCTTCTTTATTAATGTCTTTCTGAATCCCGCTGATAATAGGCACATATGTTATATAAATAGGCGCAGAATATGTTAGGTTCCTAGTAATTGCTTCGTTTGGGGTTATTCTTTTTGTTGAACCGTCTGCTTCAATTGCAATTGGAGATTCTAAACGAATATTTGTAAATTTAATTGCATAATCAGCAATTCCAGGCTCAATTATATTCTGGACTTCTATTATTTTTTGCAAACCAATATGAATAAATCTATTATAACTATCAATCTGGTGTTGCACAATTGATGAGGAATTTAAATATGAAATTAAAAGATCATGGTCCATTTCATCACAATTTTGAAGCTATAACTTAAAATTGATTAAACTTAAAATTTTAAAATTAAATGTTTTATGTTTTTATTATAAAAATAATATTATTTTTATAACATACATTTTTTAAATTTGTATTTTGTTTGTTATAGAATAAACAATTAAGAAAATTAAATAAATCAGATATCGCCATTAAGCATCAATTACATACCTGTAATATAGATATTTTTTGCCATTGTCATTTCGCTTTATTTCAATAAGCTGTCCTGGCTTGACACTGTCTTTAATATCCTCTATCATTTTGTCTGTTTTTAAAATTCGTGGAAACTTTTCTAAAGGAACATTGTATTTTTTTGTTATTTTTGCTGCATCGCTTTCGCTGAGTATTCTATGTTCTAAAACTAAGTCAAAGAGAGAAACCAATAACACACCAGCAGATAATACAAATTTTGTAAGAAAATACTTAAATAATTTTCTATTTATTAATAAGTAATTAAGTAAATGAATATTTGTATATGCTTTTGATTTGTTTCTTATTGTTTTTATAAATTTGTAAGAAAAAAATATTATATAATTTTTCAATATTAAAATATTTTCAAAAACTTCAGCGCGAAACCTAATAATACAAATCCAATATTTACCAGCCACATATACAATGAAACTTCATATTCTTTGCATTTTTTTAAATTCATGATAATATGAGTCCAGCTATAAATTTTTTTGCCGTATGGCGGATCAAAATACATATCTTTTCTTAATTTGCCAAGATCAGTCACATTAAATTTTCCCTTAAAGTGCAATAAAAATTCAATAATAAATGGAATAAATAAAATTAATCCAAATGCTTCCATATTTCCAATAATCATTAATGCTGCAAGAGCTGCGCCAATTCCGTATGTAAAACTATCTCCAGGAAGCAGTTTTGACGGATAAAAATCAAAGAAAGCAAAAGCAATCAATACGCTGCATAAAACAGCAGACAGCAGTGCTCCTATATATGTTCCGAAAAATATACTATAAACCAGCATTCCAATGCTGATTACAAGGCCGCTTCCAGTTGAAATCCCATTGAATCCGCCAAGCAGATTGAATGCATTTGCAGCAAATATAATTGCCAATGGAATAATTAATAATGGATAAAACAAGCCCAAAAAAACCTGGCCGAGAAAAGGCAATGAAATTGTTGACACGCCTGCATTTATTGCTATTAAAGGAATAGCACCAATAAATGTTAATAAAGGTTTTTGCCACTGCTTTAATCCCTTTCTAATATCCTTCATTCCAGTTGTATTTGTTTGTGTTGCTTTTACATTAATATCATCAATAAATCCAACTAATGTTATTAAAAAAACACTTAATATAAACGCAAACAAAACAGTGATGTTTGCAACAGGCTGATAAAAGGGATGCAAAGGCGATGGAAAACTAGAACCAAAAATATAAGTCAAAACAGCAATTGTTATTCCAAATGAAACAGCAATGCCGCCGGAGCTTGGAATCTTTGGCTTGTTTTTCTTATTGTAGTCAATTGCAATTACGCCGGATTCAAACATATATGACATAATAAATCTAGTCGCAATTACTGTTATAATAAATCCGACAATAGATGGTATTATCAAAGTTAAATACGTATTATACATTTTAACACTTTATTTTTGAATTTTCTGTTTTTTTTAGTTTTTTTTATTTATTATTATATTATTATTAAGATATGCGCCTACTTTATTAAAATATGCAGTGAAAATATTTTATTAAAAACATATAAAAAATATATCAATAAAATTTAAATGGAAAAAAATATAATATAAGATAAAAAATGCTCCTATAGTATAATTTGGATAGAACATTGGCTTGCGGAGCCTAAAATCCGGGTTCAAATCCCGGTAGGAGCGTATAACATTTAGTTAAACGCTAGTGTGTTGAATATCTCAACAGCAATAAAATATAATAAAATAAAATATAATAAAATATTAAAAATAAACTATGCCTCACAAAATTATTATGAAAATCTTGAGCTTGAAACAGCTATTGAATGAACATTAAATGTTCCTGTATAGATGCTGTTAAAAGGAATTTTAGATGCATTGCATGTTTGATTTGAAACATTATAATTTACTGAAAACCCACAATTTACTGCATTTAAGTATATATTTCCGTTTACTCCGATCCCTGGAAAAATATATGGAAGATTATTAGTATTTGTTGATACAGCGCAATAAAAGACATTTCCTGGAAATACTGTATTTATTGGAATGGTGTTTGTTAATGAGCTAAAACAAGACCCTGAATAATTTTTATTACTTAAACTCAAATTAAATTTTGGGTTTTCTAAACTAAATAATTGTTTGTTTGACAATGAAACAATTAATTCTGATATTGAATTTGATGAATTAGAATAAAGAAGTATATCATTGCAATTCACGCCATTTAAAAACTTGCAAATGCTCGGACTAAACTGAGCTGGTAATTTTGCAAACATAAATAAAATTATCATTGATATTAAAATTATCAGAATTGCCCAGCCGTATGTTATTAAATATTCCATTGCGCTTTGCAATTTAAATTTTAATTTCATAATATCTGTTATTTATTGAATTTGAATCAAATATTTAATTAAACTAATAAATTAAAATTAATAAAATCAATTAATGAATCTGCGGAGAATCGAACTCCGGGTCTCTACCTTGTGAAGGTAGCGTCTTGCCACTCGACTACAGATTCGAGTGATAAATTATATTTTTTTATTTATATTTTGCAAAAGCTTTTTCTAAAAGCTTTATTTCTGCTAAAGCTTTAGCAGGTTTGCTGCTGAATTTTGCAAACTGAAAAGTTTGCAAAGCTCTTTTCTAAAGAGTTTATTTATACTCCTCCTCCAATTCCTGTAAAAATTGTTGCAATTATATGGCCAACTAATAGAAAAATTCCAATTCCAACTAGAATGAAAAGTGGTGTGTATTTAATACCTTTAATAACTGAACCAGAAGAAATTGCTGACATTATAATGCTTGCAAACCCAGTAACAACTATGATTGCTGCCAATGAAAAATTATGATATTGTACTGGTGTGATTTTTGGGGGGGACGGCTTTAAAAATGAAAGGCCTGCTGAACTAAATCCATTTGGATTTGACTTTAATATGCCTTGCCAGATTGATGATGTTACTTTTATCATTTCTCCAGTTAAGCCAAACAAGGCAGGGGCTGCTATTAATCCTGCAAATACAACAAAAATAGAATACATGAATAATTGCCCAGCAACTTCTTTTTGGACAAGTTGCTGATTTCTTAAATCTTTTGAAATCTGATCTAATAAATCAGCAGTAGCGCCGCCAAATTTTAATGATTCAAGTATCATTCTAACTGACTGCTTTAATTGATTTGATCTGTAATTATTTAAAACTTCTTTTAATCCATTTTCAAAAGATTCTCCAGCATATATTTTTCTTGTCAATTCTTTAATATCTTCATTGAAATACTTGAATTCTGGCCTTAATGACAAAAGCATTGCTTTGTCCAAAGAAATTCCGCTTCTTAAGTTTGCTGAAACAATCTGCAGATAATCTGGAAAAAAATCGTCAAGAAATGTTTTTCTTTTATCTATTTTATATTCCAAGAGCATGTAAATAATTACAATAAAAATAAAGAATCCTAAAACACCGGCACCGACTGCCAGCAGCAAATTAGAATAATGCAATATAAAAAATAAAACTGCAAAGATGGACAATAATACTAAAATTCCCCCAAAAAACATGATTGAAACTAGTGTATTTACAGATGTTTTAGTTCCTGACAGATCAAGTTCTTTTGAAAGAAACTTTACAGCATTTTGAGGAATAAATCTTTCTAATTTTATATTTATCATATAATCACATTGAAAATACCGGCCTCTGCCTTATTAATTGCAAAAATATTATTTGAAGAAATACAATGCCGACAAAAACAAGCTCTAATGTTGTTATATTTACAGTAAATATTGAAATAAAAGTTGTTAAAATTGTCATTACTGCAATACCCATTGACGGCAAAATAACCCCAAATAGCATGTAAAACATTGCAAGTGCATTTAATCTCTGGCCATAACGCCTAAGTTCAATAACTCTTTCCTGAGACAATTGATCAATGACATTCTGCAATGATGTTGTTATGTCTGCTCCTGCTTTTATGCTTGTTGAGGCCTGTAGCATTAGCCTTTTAAATGATCTGCTCTTTGATTGGGATACAACAAGATCAACTGCCTGCTCTAATGACATGCCTAATTCTACATGCTCAACAATTTTTGCAAATTCATTGCTTGTATCCCCATATCCAGTGCTTACAGAAGAAATTGCATTGAATAATGGCATTCCTGAACGCAGTGAAATAAGTATATCCCTTGCTGCAAATAAAATATTTTTTTCAACATTTTTAGCTGCTCTATTGCTTTTATGAACTGGAAAATTTATAAAAGTATTATATAAAACATAAAATATAACAAAACCAAACAGAAAACTCACAAAAAAACTTGACGCCAATGTTGTAATATACCTAAATACAAAAAACAAAATAGAGCCAACAAGAATCCCTAAAATAAGCGATGCAGTAATAATGCGCATCATGAATTCATAAGGGCTTGATTTTATTCCCTG